>JAEZKE010000162.1 GCA_023436175.1 Methanobacteriota archaeon | reverse complement strand
TACCTATGTTACCACATTTAATGATTCCTATTTTTACAACCATTATATCACCGGCTGTAGCTATTTAAATAATATAATAAGTATTTTTTGATTTAATTTTGATGACTAAGTTTTTATACCTGTATTTTCTAACTTAATATTAAAAGGATAATCCAATAACTGATGAATTGAAATGATATCCTGATTTAAAAGATAACAACTTATTTTTAACTTAAATCATCAGACAATCAGGTAATTTATTTGAATATATGTGTTTAAAGCAGTATTTTTCATTCATGCCACAAATTTCAGGTGTATGTTTAAAAATTAATTTTAAAGATCATCACTTCACTGATTTAGTACATTTAATGAATTCTAAATTTGTCCCATTTACGAGTGCTTGAAAACGCTGCCTGAAATGTTGACAGTATCAGTAGCCCTGCTGCAACAGCAATAATTACTCCATTTGCCCCTTGGTTCTGGCTAAAGATCCAGATACCTGCTGATATTAATCCCCCGAACAAAACAACCGTTGAAAGCGCCAGATACAAAGTCCTGTTGTGATATTTCCGTATCTCAAAAACATTCCTCATAAACGGCACTAGACTGATAGAACCTAATATCAATGCCAGCAGAGGATTAGACATCCAGATATAAACAACTGCAAGCAGTATGATGAAGCTCAAAAGTGCTAATTTTGAAACTCTATCCATTTACACCCTCCTTTTTAATTATATAATCCCTGCATAATCAAGCGTGACTTCCTTATTTAAAGTTATAATATATGCTGCAGCCAGTAATTTATCCAGAATGGAGTCCATAGGGTTTCTAAAAGTGCTGCGATTACAAGGAGAATTATTACTCTTGGCATGGTGTTTCCAAGCTCATTCGATACTAAATCCCTTATTTTCAGCAATATACTTCTAAAACCCTCTTTTCTTATGTATAGAATAGATTTAAACGAGCTTAAAGCTACCCTAATACCTGCTAAACATGCTAAAAAGATTGCATAAAATTCAGGGTATATGTGAAACATTCCCAAGAAAAGAATAGCTCCTTTATAACCATAAAAAGCAGTGAAACTTACAACTAACGAAATTAGCATAATAATATCAATACTTAACACCATATACGGAATGATTATAATTGGACCACCTAAAAGTGCAATTAATGCAACGAAAACATTGTGAAAAATAAGACTTAAATATTCTACAAAAAAAGACTCTAAACTATCTGCTTGTATTCCAGATCCAACACCATCTGGATGTGCATAACCCATAATAACAGCTAAAATTCCAAACCCAATTAATATGATCATCATAGAAGTGTAGAAAAAAAAATTTCTTTTCTTTGCAAATATAGAAATAATTCCAACTCCAATTCCAGCCATTAGAATACCTGAATCTAAATGAATTATCAGAGGAATAACAAAATGGGTAGGATATAAAGTGACTACAGCTTGATATTGCAGAAATAAAATTTCGAAAAATCCCGTGAATGTCACTAAAAATACAAGTATTAGCACGGATAAGCTAGCTTTAATAAATTTATTAACTTTTAAGTTTTTAAATATCATCGAATTTTTTTTTCCTACATTTCATTGATTAAAAAATGATAGATGACCAATAAATATCTAAAAATAAATGGAGTATACGACTCCATATTATCTTTTAGATTTTCGTATTTTACTAGCTGCATGAACATCTACATAAACATTCCAAGAAGAATTATTCCCAGATGCATTAATAATTGCTCCAGGCCTAAATAGTTTGCCAATAGGTTCAATAACACCTGCTACAAATCTTTTAGCATCTTCTATCCAATCTTTACCTTTAATGTTCTTCATTTCATCAATTGTTAACTCTCGACTGTTTTCTGATTTTAAATCCGTTGAATTATTACTCTGTACAGGTATAACATCAGTTACCTCCAAATTAACTTGTTCTGATGTTGTTGAATTTTCCACATTTGTTGCTTCTGGCTTTGCAACCCCATTTAAATCTAGTTTAGATATATTTTCACTTTTATTTTGTCCTGTTGTTTGAGGTATAGCTCCAAAATCTTCATTTTCATCTTTAACAATCAATTGACTGTCTGTCTGATCTGCAGCAGAAACTGCACCCGCAAAGATTGATGCTGCCACAATTACTAGAGCTACTATCAAAACTATTTTTAATGATTTCATAATACCGCCTCCGATATTAATAAACTATAATTTTTATTAATAAGTTCCATAGTATATAATATTAACTATTTTAACCTTGTATAAACAGTTAAAATTTGCTTTAGGAGGGCAATATTGCTCTGTAAATCAAAAAAGAATTTAATATTGTAATAAATTTGTATTAAAAGTCTTTAACCGACATGTATAAAAATTGTTACATATATCTTTAAAATAATCAGGATCTAGTATACATTATATAGTCTAACTTAATTTAAGTAATCAGGTAGATATTATTTAAAATTATCATTCATAAATCGTTAAAGGCAATAAAATTGGTATAATCTTCAGTTCCCATGATACCTAAATTAATAGTAACAAAATCTAAGTGAAATGTTAAAAGCTATTTAATTTCTTGAAGGACGTATAAATATAATAATTATCTAAATTATTAGGTTCCATTACACTTTAAAGTATATATAGTAACCAATAATTATGCCAAAAAGGACCCCAAAGTGTCTCTAACACAGCTGCTATTGCAAGAAGTAGAATTATTTTAGGCAATATATTTAAGAATTCATTTACAATTGTTTCTTTTATCTGAGGATTAAAATCTGATTTAAACAGTAAATTAAATCCTTCTTTTTTGTAAACACGCGATGATATTTTGGCAATTCTCATACCATAGACTGCTGCCAACATTAAAGCTAAAAATTCTGGATAGATATACAATAGGCCTAAAATTAGATATAATGTTTCCATTAAACCATACTGGTAGATTCCTGCAGATATTACCGCCCCAAATAACATAAAATTCATAAATAAAATAACTAAAGGTAAAATAAAACCGACTCCAGAGATTATTACTAATGAATTTATCATTATATTACCTGAAAATACAGTAAAAAAGAAAACTAAACCATCCACAACATAAAATGTTTTATATTCTGAAAAAAACCATTTTACAACAGGTAAATTAAGAAATGCTCCTGGAAAAAAGTATGTCATTGCCATTCCAATTGAAAAAGAGAGTAACATAACGGAAATTATCACTTTTGAAGGAATGAAATCTTTTAGAAACTCTTTCAATCAAAACACCACCATAACACATTAAATATAATAATTAAAATCATCAAAAACATAAATCTATCAATAAACAAATTAATTTCCTTTTTTAATTTTTGTTTTTGCCGTTTTATTGTGTATAGCGTTATATAAAATCCTGTATCGATAGATAGAACATAGATATACAGATAATATATATTCAAAATCATTGTCGATATTTGAAATTTAGATAAATAGTCTCCTAATGAAAAAATATTCAACATAAGACTGAATATAGATATTAGAAAGCCAAAAGGAACTATCATTCCAAAAATTACATTTTTAAAATCAGAAACTATGAATGAAATTATGCCAGATCCTCCAAATAAAAAAAGCGCTTGGTAATTCGGCACAATTTCTCCTAAAAAGAGTTTTATATAATTATTTTTCAAAAAATCGATTATTAAATTATTATCTATTTGTCCAGCAATCAAAAATGTCACTGAAATAAATAAAATAAAAATAAAAAGAGATATTCCAATATTCTTTCTGGGCAAATAAATATTTTGCATCCTCGAACTCCTTGGAAACTCATTTATTAAATGTTTAAACTATCTGCGTCCTGAACGAGCCTCAGTTTTTTGTCCTTCGCTGTAAGCCCAATAAACATATGCAGCCGCACACATAACACAAATCCCGCCAACAATTATAATAGGCACAATTTTGCCAGTTAAGTTTAACATTTGTTCATTATTTAAAACAGTAGAATTTTGTTCTTCTATATTGTATAAACTCAAATTTTCCATAGCATCACTTATAACCAGTGCATTTCCACTATAAACTTTTTTAAATTCATATTTAGGTATTTCAATATTTCCAAGTGATGGATCTGCCAGTTTAACACTTTCATTTGCCACTTCTCTTATAACACTGTAATGAGTATTCCCACTGATATTCAAAAAGACAATATCATTCTTTTTAAGTTTATCCAGAGATAATTTCATTCCAACAGTTTTTAATCCCTTGACCTGTGCTGCTTGCATCAAACCATACATTGTGGTCCCATATTTGTCTGTTCTAGCTAAACTTGCTAATTCCTGTTCTGTTGTGTTAATTCCAAGATTATTTAAAACCGTTGCAAGTGCCGCTGGTCCACAATTGTAACTGGTTGACTGCATTGTAATACCTGTAGTGTCAATGTTTACAGCGAACTTGGATGCAGTTAAGTTTTTAACTGCTGTACCTACTTCATTAGCCTTTTTTAACTCCTTATTTGTTTTATTTAATACTTCCTTATTTACGTTAGATATTTTTTCGCTTCCATTTTGTCCTGGTATTAAACATGCAGCCTCACTATCAACTCCTTTACCTTTAACATTCTGTAAGTCGTCTGTTTGGTGTGCTGCAGATATTGCAGTAGCAAATGCTGGTGTTATTCCAATTATTAAAATCACCATCAAAATTGCTGTTAATACTTTCATAATACCGCCCCCAACATTAATAACTTCTAATTTTGATTAATAAGTTTCATAGCATATAATATTAACTATTTTAACCTTGTATAAACAGTTAAAATTTGCTTTAGGAGGGCAATATTGCTTTGTAAATCAAAAAAGAATTTAATATTATAAAAAATTTGTATAAAAAGTATTTTATACAGAATATGCAAAAATTAGTACTTTTATACCTTTAAATCAAATCAAAGTCTAGTAACTAGACATCAAAAATAAATTGGTTATACGGAGAGCGAGAGTAAACCGGGTGCTTGAAGGTGGTCACTCTGTACGCTCCATACTATAACTTGTTAAAAATATACATAAACCCTATTTTTTTCACATCAACATATCACTGCATAAATTTTCATATGATTAAACTAATTATAAGTTATAACTAATATGTTTTAACTTATAACCTAAAATAGTCTGATTTTAACATCATTTAAAAACATATCTCAGAAATCATACTACAGCTCATAATATACTGTATACATTAACCAGCACCATATTTTAACGCTGCAAACATTATAAAAATCCATATTACAGCATTAATTCCCATAATAATGTCTTTTTTTCTTTTCCTCCAGTTCCTACTCTGGAAATAGGCTAAAGTAGCTACGTAAGCCATTCCAACTATAAAAAATATAGTTCTATCATTCATGCTTAAACCTCATACGTATTTCAATCCTAAAATAGTCTGATTTTAACTTCTATTCCAGGACTACGAACATCTTGAATATTACTTATTTCAATCCTAAAATAGTCTGATTTTAACGAACTGTTTATCAAAATATTCCTGAGTTACATCTTTATTTCAATCCTAAAATAGTCTGATTTTAACCCAGAAGAAGAAGTAACAACTGACAATTCAGAACCAATATTTCAATCCTAAAATAGTCTGATTTTAACATTACCCCCGATATAGCCCCTCCAAAACTAGCCAAATTTCAATCCTAAAATAGTCTGATTTTAACTCATCAGGCGGGCATATGAGGCTCTTGATTGAATTTCAATCCTAAAATAGTCTGATTTTAACGTTTATTTAACAATAAATCCAATAGTAACAGAACAGTATTTCAATCCTAAAATAGTCTGATTTTAACTAAGGTATTAATCTATGATTAACGTTAAGCTAAAATTTCAATCCTAAAATAGTCTGATTTTAACCTATATAGACAGCTATTAAGTTGTCTAAAAAGTAGATTTCAATCCTAAAATAGTCTGATTTTAACTTCAAATCAGGTGTGGAGAATACGTAAAAATGTATTTCAATCCTAAAATAGTCTGATTTTAACACTATTAAAACTATTCCTGTACCATTAAAGGGTAAACATTTCAATCCTAAAATAGTCTGATTTTAACAAAACTAAAAGAGATACAGGAAGTTAAAAATTAATTTCAATCCTAAAATAGTCTGATTTTAACTCCACTCATGAGCTGGACACCATCATCCGAAATCATATTTCAATCCTAAAATAGTCTGATTTTAACCCATTCCAGATAATTCCAAATCTAATTTTAGTGGAATGATTTCAATCCTAAAATAGTCTGATTTTAACATTGGTTATTATTTAAATTATTCCTTTTTTGATGAAATTTCAATCCTAAAATAGTCTGATTTTAACTCCCCCTAAGTAATAGTAATCCGTATTGCTACGCTTAATAATTTCAATCCTAAAATAGTCTGATTTTAACAAATAGTATGCATTTTTAATATCACTTGCATGTATTGATTTCAATCCTAAAATAGTCTGATTTTAACTGGTCTGTTTCATCACATATTTTCTGGAAAAATTCAAAATTTCAATCCTAAAATAGTCTGATTTTAACTGAACAGATTCGTTGAAATGCATATTGAACATTCATTATTTCAATCCTAAAATAGTCTGATTTTAACCCAAATGTATAAAAGCAGGTTTAGTTTGTCAGGCAGATTTCAATCCTAAAATAGTCTGATTTTAACTTATTTCCATGTCTAAAGCATAGGTTATTTGATTCAATTTCAATCCTAAAATAGTCTGATTTTAACATATGAATTAGAAGACACTTTTTATAAAATACAAAAATTTCAATCCTAAAATAGTCTGATTTTAACGCAGAGTCACGCTTTCCAAAAGCAATAATAAACTAATTTCAATCCTAAAATAGTCTGATTTTAACTGAACTATATACGCAATAGTTCCTATGTTTGTTTATTTCAATCCTAAAATAGTCTGATTTTAACATAGAGTATAATACTCCCTCTTTTCAGTTCAATATTTCAATCCTAAAATAGTCTGATTTTAACTTATAACATGGATTTCACAGTTACCCGGCAAAATAATTTCAATCCTAAAATAGTCTGATTTTAACACGAAAAACATTACAATGATATTATTGATAATGATTTCAATCCTAAAATAGTCTGATTTTAACCTCCCAAGACTAAAACCAACCAACATAGTCGAATTTCAATCCTAAAATAGTCTGATTTTAACACATTAAAGTAAATGCCCTGATTATCGAATACTTAAAAAAATTTCAATCCTAAAATAGTCTGATTTTAACAGTTATTATTCAATTCAACACTTCCGGCAGTGTAACAATTTCAATCCTAAAATAGTCTGATTTTAACAGTCCATGCATTTGATACAAGATTGCCTGATTTTGATTTCAATCCTAAAATAGTCTGATTTTAACTCAAGGAACACCCGTAACTGCAAAATGGCTCTATTCAATTTCAATCCTAAAATAGTCTGATTTTAACTTGCAGTAATGATCCCTGTTGGTAGTGTGTACATTTCAATCCTAAAATAGTCTGATTTTAACTCCTCTGTCAGTTTGAACCCTTCCTTTCCTTTGCTTATTTCAATCCTAAAATAGTCTGATTTTAACGTAAATAAATCAATTTCTCTTGCAGAAGACATGGGATATTTCAATCCTAAAATAGTCTGATTTTAACACAACGATTACCTCAGTTTAAAATATTTGTCCTTGATATTTCAATCCTAAAATAGTCTGATTTTAACTTGAAAACGGACGAATAAGTGAAAGTGCATTACACATTTCAATCCTAAAATAGTCTGATTTTAACTTGCCCTCATTCCTGTAACGTAATAATTTGATGAATTTCAATCCTAAAATAGTCTGATTTTAACATTGTTCGACTGATTCGGGGCTTGTGTCTTTTTTTGATTTCAATCCTAAAATAGTCTGATTTTAACCCATGTCAAATAGCATGTATAATACCATGTATAATATATTTCAATCCTAAAATAGTCTGATTTTAACCAACTTTCAGCTTCATTTATTTGTCTCCTTTTAGGAAATTTCAATCCTAAAATAGTCTGATTTTAACCTACAAGGTTAAATATTTTTATTAAAGCCATATTGTAATTTCAATCCTAAAATAGTCTGATTTTAACGTAACTAATAGAAATGAAAATATGGAGGAATCATAAATTTCAATCCTAAAATAGTCTGATTTTAACCCACCACAATCAACAAACAAAGATTCATAATAATATTTATTTCAATCCTAAAATAGTCTGATTTTAACTCGTGCCAATGCTCTTGCTAAAAGAAAAGAAATTCAAGATTTCAATCCTAAAATAGTCTGATTTTAACACATTATTGAAATGATTAAATCTAATCAAATCAAATTTCAATCCTAAAATAGTCTGATTTTAACCAATACTAAAATATGCTTTAGTTTTAGTTTCATTATCATTTCAATCCTAAAATAGTCTGATTTTAACAATAGCGTATATGTACGTGCTTATAATAATAATACAATTTCAATCCTAAAATAGTCTGATTTTAACCTATTATTTGTTTTAGAATGACATGACCTGCAAGTATTTCAATCCTAAAATAGTCTGATTTTAACTGTTAATTGAAACTAATAATCTCAATGATGAATTTATTTCAATCCTAAAATAGTCTGATTTTAACCAAATAAGCCAAATAGATTAATATTAATCCAAGTAATTTCAATCCTAAAATAGTCTGATTTTAACTGTGATACGTGTTAATAACCGATTGCGTATTGCTTGTTATTTCAATCCTAAAATAGTCTGATTTTAACTATACTATAGAATAACAAGTACAAACGTACTAAAATGATTTCAATCCTAAAATAGTCTGATTTTAACACGATTACCTCAGTTTAAAATATTTGTCCTTGATATTTCAATCCTAAAATAGTCTGATTTTAACTCTACCTTTTATCTGTATATATATGTGTTACATTTATTTCAATCCTAAAATAGTCTGATTTTAACTCTAAGTACTTTGTTTCATCTTCTGAATTCCAATTATTTCAATCCTAAAATAGTCTGATTTTAACTTCTACTCTTGTAGCTGGTCCTACTCCATTTATTCATTTCAATCCTAAAATAGTCTGATTTTAACTTGTAATATTTATCTTCATCCCACTCTTGAATAACTAATTTCAATCCTAAAATAGTCTGATTTTAACCCACATATTCAAAAAGATATAATGTCATTTGATAATTTCAATCCTAAAATAGTCTGATTTTAACTTTTGTAGATAATATACATTTATAAGGAAGTGGTTTTTATCATTTCAATCCTAAAATAGTCTGATTTTAACAAGAAAAAAATAAACAGATAAGACAATTAAAAACAATTTCAATCCTAAAATAGTCTGATTTTAACCCAGTTAATGGTTTCCTATTCTTTTTAGTTGTACCAAAATTTCAATCCTAAAATAGTCTGATTTTAACAACATCCTATCGCCACAATACAAATAAGCATTCAAATTTCAATCCTAAAATAGTCTGATTTTAACATGAAAAAGGCCAATATATTTCAGGAAGTGTATAATAATTTCAATCCTAAAATAGTCTGATTTTAACTCAACAAAATCATTACTTGCTACATTTACAGCATTATTTCAATCCTAAAATAGTCTGATTTTAACGTTGCTATTTGTAATTTTGTGTTGGCTGTTTGGGTTATTTCAATCCTAAAATAGTCTGATTTTAACCTTTGGAGTCTGCTCAGAAGGTTTCTAAGATTGCAGCATTTCAATCCTAAAATAGTCTGATTTTAACAAAATTAATGTTTAACTGTATTAAATTCTTTAATTCATTTCAATCCTAAAATAGTCTGATTTTAACTTTTAAACACCATATACGCTTCATTATTATCATCACGATTTCAATCCTAAAATAGTCTGATTTTAACACTTTTTGTCCAACTTTAACCGGCATAGCTTTATCATTTCAATCCTAAAATAGTCTGATTTTAACTTGTAAAAGAAAATGACATAGGACATAGATCAATTTCAATCCTAAAATAGTCTGATTTTAACTGCTCCAACAGCACATGCAATTTTTATGATAGTTTCATTTCAATCCTAAAATAGTCTGATTTTAACATGCTTGTTAAATCACAGATTTTATCATTTAAATTTCAATCCTAAAATAGTCTGATTTTAACACAATTTAGAAACATTATACGAATTTGAAATATTAACATTTCAATCCTAAAATAGTCTGATTTTAACTCTGCCTGCAATATCGGCAATTTCATTATATTTATTTCAATCCTAAAATAGTCTGATTTTAACGTTTACTTAGTGCCTTACAATGGAATAATTAACGGTATTTCAATCCTAAAATAGTCTGATTTTAACAGGGCAGGAAAATGCCATATATCCGCTAAATACATATTATCCTTTAGCCTTTTGAACACTTAAAATTGTCGATCTATAGTTCCTAAATTCCTTTATATGGATCAACGACTTTCAAATTAGAAATATTTTAAGAAATTAAAAATTTAAATGATTTATTCAGTCATTTAAAAAGTAAATATATTGCTAAAAACTAAATAATCAGTATTCATCTGCTTTAAATTAGTTTAAGTATAAAATAACTTTTTGTTATTTTAATCAGGAGCTCAAAAAAGCATCGATAAACGATCAATGAAAAACACGTTAAAACTTTAAACAACATTTCAAACAAGTTTAAAGAAAAATAAAATATTTTAAATTAAAGTATTCCATCTATAGGTGCTTTTTCAACACCTAAAACTTTCCTATTAAAAGCACCTTCAGCTCTAAACCTATATATTATCACAGAATCTGTAGCTTTGTCTATAATATCAAGTAGGCCTGTTTTTATTTCTTCAAGTTCACTTTTGGTAACTTCTCCCTCAAAAACGGAATTTTGAATCCAGTAAAGGTGTTTTCGGAGGAATCCTTTGACTTTATTGACCCGTTCCACTTTAATATCATAGACAATTATTACGTACATTTTAGATCATCTTCCAAAAAATCATTTTACCACCACATTACGAATGGTTTATACTCTTTTGATCCTAAAATATGCTTTATCAGTTTATACGCTTCCAATCTTATAAGCCGCTTATAAGAAACTTTTCTGTTAAGTTCTCGATGTTTTATCGTCTTTTTAAGCCGTTCATCATATTCTTTAATAAAAATTTTTCTTCCATTATCATTTAAAAGACAGTAATTTAAGTCCTTTTCAAAATCATCTTCATTAAGCATTCTTTTATTTACAAGATAAAATATTAATCTATCAACAAGAATTGGCTTGAAAATCTCACTTAAATCTAATGCCAGAGAAAATCTCCGTTCTGAAGGCTCATGAAGATAAGAAATAGTCGGGTTAAGCTGAGTATTGTAAATTTCAGAAAGAACCGTTGAATAAACCATAGAATTTCCAAAGCTTATAAGCGCATTTATCATATTTTCAGGAGGCCTCTTAACTCTTTTATCGAAATTAAAGTTTTCAGGAAGAATTTCATTCATTTTCTGATAATAATCAGCACGCATCCTCCCTTCGACGTTCATAACCTCTGTTATCATGTTGCAGCCATCTAAATCAGGCAGTATACTGCCTATTTGGTTTTCAAGGCGGTAATATTTAAGAACCTTTTCCATATTCTTTGCAGCGCCTTCCACGAACCTTTTAGCAATAAAAATTCTTTTTTCATGATCCAGATAGTGCTCAGCCTGATTTATAATCAGATCTCCCGATAAAAGCTTTTCTCTTGGATAAAAACTGCCGTCGTAATAACCATAATAATTAAAGAAATGTACAGGTACACCCTCCTTTGCAAGGAGATGCATCGCCTGGGAAGAAAAAGTTAACGAACCGTATGCATAAATTGAATAAATTTTGTTGATTGGAATTGGCTTTTTGCCATCTTTATTTACAAAGTATACAGTATTTTCCCTTCTTTTAAGCATTCCATCTGACATTAAATAATAGTTCTTTTTCATAGGCTCACCCGCACACCACAAGATGTACATTTAACTATTTATTTTAAAGAATATCCCCCTTTTTAAACCCAGCAGAACTCAAAATATGCGCATTTCCTGCAAATTTTCATTCTTTCAGGCTTTGGAGTTCCCATATTCAAAATATTAGCAATATCTACAATTATATCCATTAATTCCTTTTCTTTAGCTTCATCCAAATTTATAGTGATTTTCTTTCTTAGTTTAGGGTAGTTAAGTACCCCTTTGATATTTTCAATGCCTTTCCTCTGCTTTAGATAGTACATGTAATACAGGAGCTGGTATTCATGGGATTTTTTCATTTTACGACTCTTTTTAACCTCATGAAGTTCTAGACAATCCTGTTTTTTAATAAAATCAATGCTTATTAAATTATCGATTGTGTACTCCTTTTCATCTTTGTAGCTTTTTTCATGCAGTAATTTTCCAAGAGATACAAGATCCGACTCCTGTTCCATCTGAATGTGGTGGGAAAAAAGCCAGAGTTTTGTCTTGCAGATAAAATAGTAGTGGATTTGGGTTCCTATTATTCGGAGGTTTTTTTCGGAGTCTGAAAGCATTTTTTTTAACCTCTTAAATGTTATAAAAATTAAACATTAATTTTTATACCTATCCAAGTCAAAGATTTGGAAATGTTATAAAAATGAAAATGTAGTCAGAGGAATATGAATTACATCATCTTCAAGAGTAATCTTTTTTCTTTTATTAGACACTACTATACCATATTTTGAATTATACTTATTAATTGCTTTTTTTATTTGCCTTTTGTCTTTATTTCCAACTCCCACTTCAATAGGTATAATTTCACCAGTTATATCACTTAATAGAAAATCAACACCCTCCTTTTCTGGAGCATAAAATATTCCATGTGGCATATTCATAGTTCCTTTAATTCTGAAAAAATAGGAAGCTACCATGTTTTCTGCAAGTTCACCAAGGAATTCTCTCTTTTTAGAGTTATATTTACCCAATTGGAAATTTATACTTGTTTTTATTGATGGAGATAAAAAATAATATTTCCATGCCTTTCTCACGGATGTTTTAGCACTTCCAGAATAGGGTTTAACATGAAATATCAAATGAGTTTTTTCAAGAATTGAAAGTATATCTTTAACCAGGGCCGAAGAAATTCCTATATCATTTGCTAATTTGCCCTCTGATGTTTCACCTGCTTTTTGAAGGGCTAGGTACATAAGTATTCTAAAAATAGAACTTCGAGTGTCTGATCTAAAAGACCGGATAAGAGATACATCTTTTTCTATCACACGATCCAGCATGTTAAATGTTTTTTCATGGATATCATAATTATCTAAGTGAATTCCAAAGGGGAATCCTCCACAGCATAGATAATTTTCCCATTCTTTTTCAAGTGGCCGTGTTAGTCTCAACATTTTCCTCATTAGTTCATTTTCTTTTTTAGAGGCATCTTCTATATCTCCAGTGAATATCAACTTTCTAATACTTGCTGATGTTCCTTTTGGAGCGTAAATATCATATTTTAAAAGCAAGTATTCTGAAAAATTCATGGGGAATATTGACTCTTTTTTGGATCTGCGCACAGCATCGACATTTAATTCTAAACTTAATGCTGAAGAACCAGTAAATATCATGAAAATCTTTTTACTCTGGTCATATAATATTTTACCTGCATTTGACCACTCTTTATCATGTTGAGCTTCGTCTATAATGATAAATAGCTCTTCATCCAATGTTACTGGCGTTCTTTGATGCACTCCATCTATAAAAACATCGATGGCATCAATTATTCTACCCCCAAGATATTCACTCAGGTGATCAGCTGAAATATAAAGGATTCTATCCTGTTCAATACCTTTTTCATCTATTAAATAGTCATATATTTGGAAAAGTAAAGTGGTTTTCCCAACACCTCTTAAACCCGGCATTATAATAAATCTGTTTTCATCATTACCTTCTAAAAAATTATCAGCGTACTTTTTAAGTTTAAAAAAAGCGTTTCTACGTTTAAATTTCTTTCCTTTTCTCTGAATTTGATCTTGGGCTAATCTTGGACCTTCCCTTAATCTTGCCAGAATATAGTCCAAAAGATCTTCTGTACTTGGTTTCATAATTTCTCTTTACTCAACTTTATGAGTGATTCTATATAAATGTTTACTCAACTTTATGAGCATATCTTTATTAAAAGTTACTCAAGTTTATGAGTGATGATCAGCATGTGAAAATTTTTATAATCTCCAATATTATAAAGTAAAGATTCATCCTAAAATAGTCTGATTTTAACACTGGATTATACATGTCATTGAGGCTTGGATCTTGTAATTTCAATCCCCTCAAAAATTCGAAGAATTTTTGGGGCGCCAAAAAATTTCAAAGAAATTTTTTGAGCGCTAAAATAGTCTGATTTAAGCAATTAAAGATCAGTTAGGAATCAAAGAGAAAAAGAAATTTCAATCCTAAAATAGTCTGATTTAAGCTCTCGCTAATTTGATAACCGAATTTGTTTATTACTATTTCAATCCTAAAATAGTCTGATTTAAGCTTCTTTATGGCCTGTACTCTCTATTTCCTGGAGTTTATTTCAATCCTAAAATAGTCTGATTTAAGCCTTTTTTTAATAATTCCATTAATTGTTCTTTGAATACATTTCAATCCTAAAATAGTCTGATTTAAGCCTCTTCTGCATCTGTAAAACGTAATTCCAATAATGTATTTCAATCCTAAAATAGTCTGATTTAAGCTTAACAATGTATATAGAAACTTCTATTTATAGTTTAAAAAGATTTCAATCCTAAAATAGTCTGATTTAAGCCTTCAGCTTCAACTTTCTTAACCCCGGCTGAAAGATAATTTCAATCCTAAAATAGTCTGATTTAAGCTTTACCTCCGATAGTCCAAAATCTAGGCGTATTCGCATTTCAATCCTAAAATAGTCTGATTTAAGCATCTGCTGGAATACATACTTCATCGCTCATGTCTGATTTCAATCCTAAAATAGTCTGATTTAAGCATGAAAACAGTATAAGGCTAACCGATGTTTATAATAAATTTCAATCCTAAAATAGTCTGATTTAAGCTTCTTTAAAGGCAGTGTAAAAGTATTTCAAGACATAATTTCAATCCTAAAATAGTCTGATTTAAGCGGCATCTTTGCACTTCCTTTAAAGCCTTACATGTGAAATTTCAATCCTAAAATAGTCTGATTTAAGCTAGATAATAATCCTAGTTCTCCTATTGTTATTGGTAATTTCAATCCTAAAATAGTCTGATTTAAGCTTGGGTTCGTTTATATAACACACAAACAATTAAAACATTTCAATCCTAAAATAGTCTGATTTAAGCCAGGGTAAACCTTTAGATGATTATGCCATGACTCAAGATTTCAATCCTAAAATAGTCTGATTTAAGCCTAATCCTTCAAATATACTTTCAAGGAATTTGACATTTCAATCCTAAAATAGTCTGATTTAAGCATTTATACGAACAAGATTATATCCGAGTTACATTAACATTTCAATCCTAAAATAGTCTGATTTAAGCTCTTATTATGAACCTATGTACTACAACACAAGATTATTTCAATCCTAAAATAGTCTGATTTAAGCCCATAATGCACTATTTCCTAAAGCATGACAATAAGAATTTCAATCCTAAAATAGTCTGATTTAAGCCATCAACAGAACATGTATGTGACAAGTGTGGATTAGTAATAGATAATTTCAATCCTAAAATAGTCTGATTTAAGCATACAAAGCAATAATACTATTAATGCTAAGTTCAGGCAATTTCAATCCTAAAATAGTCTGATTTAAGCGTTTATAATCTGGAATATATCTTGGATTTGTATATACGATTTCAATCCTAAAATAGTCTGATTTAAGCTCTAAAATTAGCTTTGCTTCTGCTTGTTGAATGTGAAATTTCAATCCTAAAATAGTCTGATTTAAGCGTTTCTAGTCTTTGCTAACTCTTTAGTACTTTTAATCATTTCAATCCTAAAATAGTCTGATTTAAGCACGCACTGTTTGATATACGTTATTAAAGTGTTTGAAATTTCAATCCTAAAATAGTCTGATTTAAGCTCATGGGATAACGAAATGCCTGAAAAACTGTCAAGAATTTCAATCCTAAAATAGTCTGATTTAAGCTTGCATTGATTTTGTTAGCAGTAGTAGCTATTTCATTTCAATCCTAAAATAGTCTGATTTAAGCACATTTGTAGCATATATTTGCGTCTATAAGTTCCATTTCAATCCTAAAATAGTCTGATTTAAGCGGTCATTTGAATCACTGATTAAAAAGTAGTTAAAGCATTTCAATCCTAAAATAGTCTGATTTAAGCCCGAAATATTTGAAAGAACTGTAAAACCTCAAGGGAAATTTCAATCCTAAAATAGTCTGATTTAAGCAAGAAAGTAGATACTATGGGTGCATACGATACTATTAAATTTCAATCCTAAAATAGTCTGATTTAAGCCCTCTTCTTATGCTGATATTCATTCCAGTTTTAAATGTATTTCAATCCTAAAATAGTCTGATTTAAGCTTCAAGTTGAATTTGTTGATATTGAAACTGAAATTAATTTCAATCCTAAAATAGTCTGATTTAAGCCCTTACACCAATAATCATTTTGCCCTGCTACAAAATTTCAATCCTAAAATAGTCTGATTTAAGCGTGTAAACACGCTAAGCACAGCAGTAGCAAGTAAAGATTTCAATCCTAAAATAGTCTGATTTAAGCACGTATTATGTAATCTTTCATGAATATCGATAGGAACATTTCAATCCTAAAATAGTCTGATTTAAGCTACTGATTGCATTGATTATTCTTAAAATATTATTTGTATTTCAATCCTAAAATAGTCTGATTTAAGCACACACTAAAACTATTATAAAAATAATCAGACTATTTTATTTCAATCCTAAAATAGTCTGATTTAAGCTCCAGCGGCGGAATATCCTAAGTCATCAAGAAAATAAATTTCAATCCTAAAATAGTCTGATTTAAGCTGTGCATCTGGAGTTGAAGATCTAACTGTGTATTGTATTTCAATCCTAAAATAGTCTGATTTAAGCTATCTCTTACTTGTCCTCCAATTAGTCCTGCAACG
Source organism: Methanobacteriota archaeon (assembly GCA_023436175.1). GTDB lineage: Archaea > Methanobacteriota > Methanobacteria > Methanobacteriales > Methanobacteriaceae > Methanobacterium_D. The sequence goes on along the minus strand of JAEZKE010000162.1, from coordinate 43,708 downwards.
TGATTTCAATCCTAAAATAGTCTGATTTAAGCTGCAGGTAACAAATAATAGAATATACAAAAACTTCCATTTCAATCCTAAAATAGTCTGATTTAAGCAACAGGTTTAGGTGAGTAAATGATAACAGAATGTTTATTTCAATCCTAAAATAGTCTGATTTAAGCACAATAAAATTACCTTACCAGATACACCGTAGTTTACATATTTCAATCCTAAAATAGTCTGATTTAAGCGTCGATTAGTTGCACTTTTATAATAATCACTTCCTTCATTTCAATCCTAAAATAGTCTGATTTAAGCTTACTTGGCATTACATTAACTATTGATGTTGTAGATTTCAATCCTAAAATAGTCTGATTTAAGCTAAGTATTTTGTTTTGTTGGATTGTTTCATCTTTCAGGATTTCAATCCTAAAATAGTCTGATTTAAGCTAAACTTTTTTAACAATAGTTGAAGTTGATGCGAGATTTCAATCCTAAAATAGTCTGATTTAAGCTGCTTCTTCTTCTTCCCTGTGTGTCATATTAAATTTATTTCAATCCTAAAATAGTCTGATTTAAGCCGCATTGGTTTGCTTTTAGTTTGTATTCTTCTGTATTTCAATCCTAAAATAGTCTGATTTAAGCTTTTTCAGCATCTTTTTTTAGTTTATCAGCTTTTTTAATTTCAATCCTAAAATAGTCTGATTTAAGCGCTGCCCCTTTGTTTTGAACGTCAAGTGTCATGTAGTATTTCAATCCTAAAATAGTCTGATTTAAGCTTAGTTAATCTATAACGAAGTAAGTGAGGGTTTAAAAATTTCAATCCTAAAATAGTCTGATTTAAGCAGACAGTTGAATGGATATTTGAACGAAGATTATCCAAAATTTCAATCCTAAAATAGTCTGATTTAAGCATATTTTGGAAAAAGATCCAGAATTACCTTTAAGAAATTTCAATCCTAAAATAGTCTGATTTAAGCTGACCTGATATGAGTAAAAACTGTTTGTATAAAGGAATGAAATTTCAATCCTAAAATAGTCTGATTTAAGCAGGACGAAAATTTGCCCTATTTGCTGTAATACAGGATCTCCTTTAGCCTCCAGAATACTTAAAATTGTCGATCCCGAGTTTCATTATTCTTTTATATGGATCACCGACTTTTAAATTAGAGGTATTTTTAAAAATTAAAGCATCAAAATCGTTTTTTATTTATTTATAAAAATAATAACAAGGAACAGTTAAAATAAAGATCGATAATTTATTTTAAAACCATTCTAAAATAAAATAACAAAAAGTAACTTTAATCAGGGGTTCAAAAACCCAGAGATAAACGATCAACAAAAAAAGCCTTAATAATCAAAAAATAGCACTAAATACCATTAAATGAGAAATGATAACATGTAAATTAAACTAAACCTCATACAAATAATTTTACAATACTTGAATCATTCACACTCTCCGTTTAAGAATGTAATTACAAAACAGACTATTTTTCAGACTTCAATTTCTTGATCCAGTCTGCGAGTGCATCTGCAAGCGCCTTACCTCGATATCCATGTTTAGGTCCATATTTTTTAAATGCTAAATTTCCAAATTCCTCTGCCAATTCTACTGGTACGAATCCATCGACCTGAACTTTTTTAGGTTTATCTGCCATCACAATTACCTTTTTCAGCTATATTTTATTATAAAAGAAGAATTACAGGAAATTAAAGGTTAAAAAATATAAATATTATTTAACCTCTTTTTTAATAGGTTTAACTACAATAACAAATTCATTATTTTTAATTTCTAGATTCCAGTGAAATTTATCCCCATCTTTCAAACCAAAATGTTTTACAAGTCCCGAAGGTACCGCAACTCTTAAAGAGGTTCCAGTTACATTTGCTTTTGCAAGTGTAGTTTCATATCCATTTGTCATGTATTATATCTATCCTTATTTTAGGAATAAATATTTAGCCTAGAATATACCTTAAAACATACCTTTTATATATCATAAGGTATAAAATAAGGTATATACCAATATCTCCAATTTAAGAGGCGTTTAAAATGGCCAAAACAAAAGAAGAAAATGTAGATATCCTGAACTGGGAATATATAAAAGAAAAAGATGAATATGCTATAATATTTAAAATAAGCAGTTTAAACTCCAAAACAAGGGAAAGAATAATTAAAAGGCATGAATCAGGTTTTTTAAAATCCCAAGGGTTAAATATTGAAAAAATTGTGGAAGTACACGGCAGTTTATACCTGAAAGAGAGTTATGAAAAGGATTATATGGAAGTGTACACTTCTTTAATTCCACTGGTAAAGAAAGACGTGCTCCCTGAAAGACTTGACCCTGAAAAGATAGAAATTGAAGAGGAGCTATGCATGATAGAACAGGATATGAAGCTTAGAATAGATCATGCCTGTAAAAGCATGGAAGAACTTAAAAAAATACTATAAAAGATTGATAGGATTTTGAAGAACTTAAAAGAAAGTGGCAATTATAGTTACAGCTTTTTTTCAAAGTATTTATAATTAGAGAAATTTCCATATTAAAATAACGATTTCCCAAAATTTAATAGACATAACTTAAAGAATATTAAGCACAGATAAAAGAAAGTAAGAATAATCTGCTAAAGGTGATTCTTTGAAGTATGAGAAGGAAGTTAAAGAATTCCTGCAAAAACAAGGCCCTGTTGAACTGGTCTACCTCTTTGGATCTGTAGCCCTGCAAAAAGCAGGTAAACTTAGCGATGTAGACATAGGTATCTTTCTGGACGAATCACTTGATAAAAAAGATAGATTCCAGACAAAACTTAGATTAATATCTGATTTAGAAGATATCTTAAAAACTGATCGGCTAGATCTAGTTATAATGAACGATGCACCTGTTTCACTTAATTTTGAAATTATAAAGGCTAACTATCCACTTTTTATCCGGGATGAAAATCTGAAGGTAGATTTAGAACAATATATCATGTCCCGATACCTGGACCGCCAGTATTATGACAAAAGATGGACTAACAACCTGATTAAAAAAACGGCTAAATGAACAAGATGAAAACAAAAGAAAAAGTTGCTCGGAAAATAAAGAATATGCAGGGATATGTGGACTTTTTAAAAGATCAACCTGCAGATGAAGAAGAACTAGTAAAGAATTACCTCTTGAAATCTGCAATTGAGCGTAATCTTCAATTAGCCATTGAATCTGCCCTTGATATTGGAGAAGTTATAATCTCATCTTTTAATCTGGAAAAACCAGAAGACTATCGGAGCATTATAATTATACTTGGAAAAGAGGGCATAATCCCTGAAAAATTTGCCATTAGATTTTCTGATGCAGCAAAACTCAGGAATATATTGGTGCATATGTACACAGAAGTTGATCCAGCCGTGATTTCACAGATATTAGAGAATAATCTGGATGATTTCGATGAATATGCCCGATATATTGCCCGTTATCTGGATAGAAAATGATTGAATAATAAAATGCGAATTCATTCTTCTTTCTCTAATTTTACAGCCCTATCAACGAATTCAAGCATTATTTTTTCTGCCTGTTTTTCTGTTATCTTTCCTTTTGCCACAAGGGATTCGAGGCCGTAGATCTGCTTGAATATGTCACCTTTCGATTTTATTCCAATCAAGATGTAAATCGTTATCAATTAGACATAAATATTAAAATATATTTTCTTGATCTTCAAAATCAATTAATCCATTCTCAAAACTATATTCTGCGCAAACAATTTTTATAAGTTTATATGCTTCAAAATACCTATCTTTTCCATTATTTATTTTATAATATTGTCTTGGAGAAATTTTTACCATGTGTTTAGTTATCTCATTAATTCCTTCAAAACTTAATTTACCCTTTTTTGAAAATCTAGAATTTTTATATATTTTCCTAATAAAATCTTCAGCTTGGACATACTCATTGTCATATTCAAATTGTTGCGGTAAAACATTGAATATTGCCCCTTCAATATTCCTTGTTCTTATTCTTAATTGCCCTCCTTCTTCTTCATTTCTAACAGGCCTTTTTCCAAAGATTAAATCTTCTTTATAAGCTTCCCAGAAGTTAGTATTCGCATTAAAATCAGAGAACATATTTTCATTTTTATATACGCAATTCATCATTTTAATACTATTTTTAAAGGTAAATGTTGGTTTTTTTAATATTTCATTTCGAGTATTTTCTATAATTTCTTTCATAAACTCATTATCATCTTTTTTTGTATAATAAGGATAACAAAATTCGCCTGTGTCAAAAATATGGAATTTATATGTGTATTTTCCATCTAATCTCCTGCATTGAGGACAGTTACAGTCTTTATTATTGTTAAAACTCATTTTTCTGTGTAAACGTCCCCCTCTCTGTATTAATGCATCTAATGGCGCTAAATCGGATAATATCAAATCAAATGAAACATTTAAACTAATTTCTGCAACTTGAGTACCTACAAAGATAAAAGGATCATAGGGATTAAATCCGTATTCCTTACAAAATTCAATTTCTTCATCGTCTAATTCTTCAAAAACATTTTTACCAAGAATTCTAAGTATTCTCTCTTTTTTAGGTCTATCTTTCCTCATGAATTGAGAATTATAAAGTAAAATTTGCCTTTCAGGGAATCTCTGCTTTAACTCTTCAAATATTTTTTTAGATTTAGGAATTGTATTTACCATAATTCCAATGTTAAGTTCATCAGAATCATCCATCATGTCCAAAAATTCTTCAGAAAGTGTCTCACCATTGTCAATTTGCGTATCATGATATTCAAAGACAAAAGGGTTCTTTTCATTGCCTTTGTTATCCTTACCACTACTTTGAATCTTTGTATAGTCCTCATTGAATTTTTCTTTTATTTGATGAGGTATCGTAGCGCTCATGATTATGTGTGGAATGTTTAAATGTCTTAAAATCTCACAAAGACATTCAACCATTCCAATAGTGTGAGAATCATAATAGTGAAGTTCATCTATAACTATTAAACTGTTTAAAATGTTCCCAAATGCTCTTGGAGCAAATTTAAACCCATTTACCAACGAAAGCAGTAGATGATCTATTGTAGATATATTGAATGGTTTAGAATAAATTAAATTCCAGAATTTTTGACTTGAAAGTGAAAAATCAGATTCTTGTTCTTCATCATAAGTTTCAACTAAAAAACTCATTACTTCTGAATGATAAACACCGATCCACTCACTAGATATTCCATATTCCTCTTCAAATTCTTGAACCATGTTATTGGTAGTTACCTGAGTTGGAAGTGTAAAAATAACTTTATTAATAACATTTCGCTTTAAAAGTTCTTTACCAACTAAAAGAGCTGCTAACGTTTTTCCTTCCCCACAAGGAGCTTCTATTCTCAGAAATTTTGATATGTTAAAAATATTGGAAGATTGGAGTGACTTATCCAAAACATTCCTCTGAATTTCCGTTAATTTTTTATTTCCTTCTATTTCAGTTATTTCTTGGTAAATATCTTGGGAAGATGGAAACCACTTTTTTAAATTTTCATTTGTCTTATTTAACAAATCTTCTTCTTCTATTTTACTTGCAATGCCGTCAGAAGTCGTTAAATAAGATAAAATAAGGCAATATTTAGCTTTAAATTTAGTATCAATTTGATTATTCCACTTATTTCTAAATTTTGGAAGCTGACTATCTCTTTTAAATTTTTTAATGTTTTCAAAATAGTTACTCCAAGATTTATTAAAAGAAATATTATAGTCAAATTCATTAGCCAATCGGTCAAGATATTCCTCATCAAAATCGGCAGGATGAGGTATTCCCTCAAAAGATGATTCAGTAAGCAAAGAATGATGAGATATACAGGCAAGAATCGAACAAAAATCCTTTTCGTTTTGCAATAAAAAATAACCCGAATATGGAGCATGAGGAGGCAAATGTGGCTCTTTTTTAAGGGCTTCTTCTTGCCATTTTAAAGTTCCTTTTCCAAAATCATGAAATGTCATAGCTGATCGAATACATCTAAAAATAGAATCAATATCTACATTATTTAGTTTACCCCAATTTTCCAATAGATCCTTATTTGCCGATATTAAATAGTTTGAAATCCTCAAACTATCTTCCGTATGTTCTTTTAGAGTTGTTCCATTACTCTTTGCTATCGCTTCGTAAGAAGACAATATTTTCACCTTCTGATTCGAAACAAGATTTTTCCTGTTCTAATTTGCCTTTTGGTATGGAACATATTAAATTATGACCTTTTTCATCTGGAATGTCATTTTTTAATTTAATAGGAATTTTAACTAGTTGAGAATTTGTATAAACACCAGGGATTACAGAATCTATCTTTGAAGATACAACTTCGTTATCATTTAATTCCAATATTGCAATATCATTTATATTCACAATATCATCACTTTCACCAAGATAAAGAGGCCTTTTAGGATTTTTTAAATGGTCATATATATTTCCAATCGAATATTCACCATTTTGATCATTAGAACGGATGTATATTGTGTATTTAGGCTCTATTAATCGTTGCCGGTTTATTTGAGTGTTAATCCATTTTTTATTCAAATTATATCCACTAATTCCTCTTTTAGAAGATTCCCAAAACCTTTGAATATATGTTATTAATCCATCAACCCCAATCCCATTAATCAGATTTATTAAATCTAGCATTTCTTTTTCATCTTTTTTCTGTAATTCGTTATTTTCATCCATTTTAACAAAATTATCCATAAAATTTTTTCTTTTTAATTTATTTAACTCTTTATTAAGCTTTTTTTGGTCATCTTCAAGTAAATCTAGCTTATATATTTCTTTTTGCAATTCTTCTTTTAAAGAACTTTCAAATCTTTCAAGTTCTCTGTTTCCCTTATGTATATTAAGGTAATCATCTATTTTTTCACCATTTTCTTGAATAATAATAGCAAAATCAAGTTTGGAATAATTTTCCAAATATTGACGAGCTATTAATTTCTTTTCTTCTCCATTCAAATCATGTAAAGCTGGTTTTTGTAAAGCATTTTGAATAAGTCCAAAAATTGTTGTTGGTGGAGGAAAAGGATAAGTAGGACGGATATTTACAGTTCCATACTCACTGAAAGAGCACCAGAACGGAACTTCTAAATCTGCCCTTATCACTTTCATTTTAATCCCCATTTAGTTGTTTAATTGCAGCATCTAACGCTTGTCTAGGAGTTCCACAAATATGAAGGTTATCGTCGTTAAGATCCTCAAGTACTCCCTTAATATCGGATTCATTGTTAATAGTTCCTGAAATTAGACCTGCAAATATTTTTGTATTTGGTATTGCAAGGCAATCCTGTAAGATATCTTTGAATGTATTTTTATCAATATTGCCTTCTTCATCCATTCTTAAGGCAGATGAAAGCTTATGATTGTATTGACCTTGTATACTTACTAAAACCATGTCTGGAGATGCATTAGTCATCTCTCTGCTTTGGTTTGCAAAATCACTTATGTTAGCTATAGCATTCAATACAGAAGTAGCTCTTTTTAACCTTTCTTCATCATTATACTTTTCTTGATAATCTGTACCATCCATTTTAGCCTTTTCGCCTTCACCAACAATTTTAGGAATTTCTTCAATTCCAAGTGCGCCAATATCGAGAGATATATTTGCCCTGTAAATGTTATTTGTTAATTGCTTGTAAGCTAATGCTTGTCTTATATCATAGGGAGCTTTGAATTCTTCATTACACTTTGGACATGTAAGTTTACCGCCTTGTTTTATGTTTTTATCCTTTACCGAACCTTCTTCGCCCTTTCCTCTGGCAGCTAATGGATATATCTTTTCGTGACACTTTGGGCATTCAATATCCTGTACCATTCTAAATATTAAATCTGTAGTCACAGAACTGCGAATTTGTCCCATTGCTGGTGATGCTTTAATCGGACTCCATCTCTTTGCCCCGTCTTTAGGTAGCAAATAGCCAAACATATCGCAAAGCCAACATTCATCAATCTTTCCACATGGAAATTCTGGAGTACATTTAAATGCTTGTGAATTTTCTCTTTGTATTGCCTTTCTCAAAGCATGTCTCACTGATTGACCAGATATGTATGGTAAACCATTATTATATGTTTTAAGTTCTTTTAAATTGGTACTTCCTTCTCCCGCATTCATATTTGATAGATCTGTTTTAAATAACCAAGTTGTTATTACACATTTTTCGTCCATTCTTAAACCCCCTGTTCCTTTTTCTGTTTCTGTTTTTTCCTGTAATTCTCAGATAAAACATATGAACTCATAAATGAAACAAAATAAGTTTTTAAATCACTAAAATTATCCTGATTCATAGAATTCATTAAAGTTTCAAGATAATTAGCATCTAAATAAAAACTTTTGTTTGCATCAAGTGCACTAATCTTAGCTAATCTGAATGATGCATCTTCTAAGGCTTTTTTAAATTCATCTGGTCCTGAGGAGTAAGCAAATTTAGTTAACATTCCTACATCTTCACTGAAGCCTTTACCAATTGTTTTTCCAAGACTTTTACAAGCATCCTTTAAATTATCTTCTAACATAGTAGATTCCCCCATAATTTTTCCTAAAAATAATTCTGTAAAAAGATAGAGTGGTGAACTGTTCTGTGGAAGGTATTTTACCCACATTTTGTTTGTATTCGAAATACTTTCCTTAGATATTCTAAAAAGACCATCCGCAATCTTTTTAGAATCAAAGGTTAAAATTCCATTGAAAAATTTTTCAACTTCATTTTCATTGAATATATCAAATGAAAAACTGTTTAGAAAATGAGGAACTAAATAGACATCTGGGCCCCTTTTGTCTTTGAATGGTTCTAAAATTTTATAAATATTCTCATCAGACTTTATTTGTGTAATTCGTCGTGATTTCGATATAAATAACCATTCTGTAATTTCCTTGAAATCTTCTTCAGTAACTTCTTCGAAGCCTATTCCTAATGATTCCGGTTCATTTTGATGATATTTATTTTTAATATTATGTAACAAAGCTATTAATGAAGCTGATCTGGAAGTTGTGGGTAAACTCTTTATATTAGTCCTATATGAGGTGCATTTGCCATCACTGAAATCTATATATTGACCATTTGAAGAAAGATTACCACTTATCTTTTTTAAAGTATCTAAATTCATGGTATTGGGTATAGTAAGATATACTTCACCTTTTCTTGTTCTGTAAAAAGGAATATAATAATCAAATAAGGTGAAATATGATAAAATAGTGCATTTAGGACAAATTTTAGCTTTTTTCCTAGTAGCGCCAATACCCTCTACCTCATTATTATGGTGTTCACCAAAAAGAGGGTTATAAAATTCTTTAACGTCTTCCATAGTTTTCGATGGCATTCCACAAAGAGGACAAATATTTTTTCCCTTTTCATAAGAAGTTAATTTTTTAAATAGAGGCTGTCCTTTAAAGTTTAGACCCATTTTTAAATAAACATCTTCACTTCCGAAATAGCTCATTCTCATTTTCCATATCTGTTGTTTCTTTTTATTGTCTGAATATTTCTTCTTTTTTAGGCAATCTCTTTCTTTATCAGTTATATTTTCTGTTTTCCTTGCATCTCCTTTTTTTAGAGGATAATCTGAAAAAGAATAATTAGAATCTAATTTCTCCTCATTGTTTAGAACTTTAAAAGCTGTTGAAATATTATAAGTTCCTTTTCCAGCTAAAGTTTGCATTGTTTTAGCAATGAAATCGGTAACAGGTATGTCAACACTTGATTTAAAAGAAATACTATCATCAGCATATTCTACTTCAATCTCATCTTCATATCCGTAAAACATCTTCTGAGCCATCATTATCAAACCATTGTTAGCCCAAGCATTATTTGTAGAATAAAATGTTATTTCGCTCATCTTTGACCCCCATTAACACATTCAACCATTCCAAAACCCATACTGTTCTTCTCTCCAAGTCCACAATCATAAACAAACTCCAAAAGCCTCTGGTCAGCTTCAATCTCAAAATTCATCATATAACCCCTGTGAAAATCCCCTTTAATATCAATCCTGCGCCTTTTGGCTGATTTCATGTTTGGCCGCAGTTTCACCCACCTGTCACCATCAAAATCGCCGTGAAACTTAACGTACTTATTGATCAGGTTCTTCTGGACGCTTTCATAAAATCTCTCGTCTCCAGGCCCTAAATCCCACACTTTAAGTTGCCCATCAACTTCCCGTTTTATCTTAGCTACAACTGGAGACATCGTCTTCATCTTCATGCTTTCTTTGAAAATTGGCCTTTTAAGAAGTTCAATTTGCTCCACAAGAAGTTTATCTCCTTTAAAATCAACTTCTGAATTCTCAAGATGGCCTTCAACAAGGCTCTTTATCAGCTCATCATTTGGAGAAGAAATGTAAAATTCGAGCCTTCCATCCCTGGAAATAACCCCTCGTTTTGTGAACTTAAATTCTGGAACGTAAATCTGTGAAAAAGTAAAAAATTTGAAATCCTTTGAAAAATGGAGTTTGCTGGCCAAATCAAGGTCAGATATCTTACGATAAATAATAGCAGAAAGAATATGGTTGTAATTATAAGGAATTAAATAATTACTGTTTGATGATGCTAAACTTATTTTTAATCTCATTCCCCTTCACATCCTACTTTATTACATTAATATATAAAGCTTAGTATTCTTTTATAACTGTAAACTGTGTTTATGTTCTAAAAGCGGCACTATATCACCTAATGGCAATGTTAATTCTTTTATCACTTAAAATATTACATATAGGTACATTTTGTTTTGAACAAATCTCACTTGAAAATATAGTAAGTAATAGTATATAACTGTATACGTTTTTCATTGACATATAAAGGATAAGTTATAACTAATGATAAAATATGTATAAAATAAATAATTATTATTTACATTTAAGACAAATCGACATTCTTTAAACAAGAAAATAATAAGGTTCAGTGAAATTAATTAAAAAGAAATATAAATGGAATACAAATATAGATTTAGCATATATACTTTAGATCAATGAGATCAAGAAATTAATTTATTTTAAATCCACCATTGGATTATAACTCATAAAAGAGTGTTTTTGATCAACCTTTTCTAAAAAGGTTGATTGAAAAGAAATATAAATGGAATACAAATATAGATTTAGTATATTATATTTCTAAAGCGGTGTGTGTAATGGAATATGCTTTAATCTCAACAATTTACGAATTAGAACCTGTAATGTTCTGTATTACTCAATTTTCGCCTAAAAAGATAATTCTTTTAAGTGAAGATGATGCTCCCGAAAAAAAGCTCGAAGCAGAAAGAATACTCAAAGAAACCATTGGAAAAGTAATAACAGTAGAAAGTAAGCCAACAAGTCTCTACAACGTTGTAAAAATAGCAAATGACACTGCAGAAATTATAGACGAAGAATGTGCACATGGACGGAGAATTATAGTTAATATCAGCGGCGGCAGAAAGCCACAGGCTTTAGGCGCACTATTTGGCTGCTACGCAAGACATAACGATGTTGAACGGATCGTATATGTGACAGAAGAAGACAGGGAAATAGTAGATCTTCCAATCCTCAACTTTGGAATTTCTGCAACCAAACGGATGATCCTAGAAGAGCTTGAAAAAGGAGAAACTTCAGTAAAAAACCTTTCTGTAAAAGTTGGAATAAGCAGAGGGATGATATACAACCATATAAGAGAATTGAGAGAAATGGGTTTTATTGCAGCGGATAAATTAAAAATAACAACTGCCGGTGAACTTGCTATTATTTAATTTGAATTATATAAAAATCAGCTTATTAAGACTGAAATAGAAAATAGAAAGTTATACATCATTTTACAGAGGTATAAAAATCATTTTATTTAACGCTCCCAAAAATCTTCGAATTTTTAAGGGGATTAAGATTTCGGACCCATATAACAAAATGTATATAGATAGAATTACACACAAACGTTTGTCTAACTCCCAATTGTTTAATCAGGAAAAGTTTTAATTTTAGGTTCGTGAAATTTGGCGATAGCACGGCCTAAATGAAAACTTTAATTTAAAACTATTTTAAAAATATCTTAATTATTATCAAAGTTAAAATTAGTATATTTTAAAATTTTAGAAATAGTACTAAAATAATTAATTATTTTTCCTGTTTTTCTAAACAATCACGTGCAATTAAAATTAATTTAGAGAGTTCCATGCTGACAGATCCCTGTTGCATTCCAAAATCTTCAAATGCTCTTCTATTAAGGAATTCTGCAGCTTCTTCAAGAATAGTAGCCCGTATATACTCTTTATTTTCTTTGGGAGTGTTTTTCCACTTTTCCATAAACTCTTCATCTTTTGCCATAAAGCTATTTTCACAAATAAGCATACTTATACATTTTTATTTTGATATGTATATATCTTGTTATTTTAATAAAAAGCATAATTTATATATATTAAACTTGCTAAATGACAACATAACCAAATACTGAGGAAGTTGAAATAATGGGCAAAAGTGTGAGTAGAATCAATCAAATTACAAATAACAACTCAAAACATCAAATAGAGAGTATCGAAAGTGAATTACTGATTACACTTGCAGAAAATGTGATAAAAACAAAGAAAACCATTAGAAAGTCAGATAAGACTGAAAAACCTCAAAAAACGTCTCTTGATGTTCTTTTCTTAATAGATGAATTTAAAAGCAGGTTTGAAAAACTCGGTGAAAAAGCAAGGGAAATAGCACAAAAAGATGGTAGGAATGTAGTAACCTACGCAGATGCCGATGAAGCACTTAAACAAATACGGGCTGAAAAGGCTAATTCAATTAAATATATTAAATTTTAATTTATTTATTTTAAAAAGAAATAAATCAGACCATTTTGGTATTAAAATAGCAGGAGAGCTACCATAACTATTTTAAATAAATCAGTTTATTTCAGCACTCGAAAATTCTGCGAACTTTCGGTGCTCACAAAACATTGGTTTTGTGGCAGTAAAAACCTTCGATTTTTGTATGCCCAAAAATTCATGGAATTTTTGAGGGGATTAAAAATTTAAAATCTACTTTAACTACCGCTAAGATAAAAACTACAATTCCAAAGGCAACAGCAGGCCACAAAATTTCATATCCTCCCCACTGGAGCACCCATCCAAATACAGCAGTTCCTAACCCTCCACCACCGAAAAGACCTAAACCTATGAGTGCAGATGGGAGTCCAGTGGCTTCAGGAGTCACATCAAATGCTATGGTTGCAAGGGGTGACTGAATAAAGATATATCCAAATCCCAAAGTTATTGTCGCTACTAAAATAGCCTGCCAGAGCGGCAACATTGTCAAAATCAATGCAGAACTTAGAGCCATGAAACCTCCAATTATAATTATTTTTTTCTGTTCCATTATTTTCTCTAATTTACCAACTGCAGACCCTGCAATTAGGCATGCAAATCCATAGAACATGACAATCAATCCTATTTGCAGGTAATTCAGGCCGGTGAATTCATGTAAAAATGCACCTAAATAACTGTACAACCCAATAAGCAGAAAACCTGTAGCAAACGCTAATGGAAAAATTACCTTACCTTTAGGTGTTGACACCACTTTTTTAACCTCCTTGAAGAAGTCATGAGCCCTGAAAGGATGCTTATCCCTGGAAATTTCTGATTCTGGGAGTTTATTCAAAAGAAAAACCGTGCAGAAGGACACAATGGCAAAAATTCCAAACATAACCTGCCAGCTGATATAATTGGTTATAGTTCCCCCTAAACCAACACTCAGGCCCTGGCCAAGAAAGACTATGCCCATGAATTTTCCAACGTAAAGCTGACGCTCCCCAGATGGTACATTATCACCAATCCATGCCAAACATACCGATATTATCCCTGCAGCAAAGAACCCTGTGAAAACCCTCCAGAACGTAAGTATTCCAAATGAGTTAGAGACTGCACATGCCCCGGTTCCCAATGCAAGCCCCAACGTGATTTTCTGTAAAACACGTTTTTTACCACGGTTATCACTTAAAAATCCATAAACTGGCTGCATAAGCCCATATGGTACTAAATAAGCCGTTAGCACGGTCCCAGTAAGTGCAATAGAAATACCAAAAGTCGCTGCAATTGCAGGCAAGACAGGTGAAACAATCCAGTTATCTGCTGCAGAGATGAAACCTGCAAGACCAAGTATTAGAATTAAAGAAGAATTAAACTGAGCATTTTTAACATCTTTCCGCGTTTATACCGCCTCCACACTCACGATCAATCACTTCTTTACTGTATAGTTAACAAAATAAATAATTTGTTTGATTAAAAAAAGAGGCATTACGTTTAATATATCTATGAAAACCCGCTAATATCATAATTTATTAAGGGTATTGGCCATAAAAATGCACAGAACTGAAATTTTTTTTAAAATTCATTTATAAATAAAAATCACGTCAAAAACAGCGCCCCAAATCAATTTATTTTTAAAAACATAACTTAGAAACAATATATTGCTTTTTTACGTATTAAAATTAATATCATGGTGCATTTTTTAAATATAAAATTTTTATAATTTTTAGAGATAATATATAAAAGGGGATAGGGGGACGAATATTTAAAATCTGGAAGTAAAATACTGGAGATAATATCTCGCCCCCTGTTTATTAGTAAGATATAATATGTATTCATACTTTTCGGTGCTAAAAAAGTCTTACAGTCAGAAATAAGTATTATTAAAATCTTTTATAGCCTAAGAAGGGTTTTATATACGTAATTGGCGATCTATTTTAAAAATTTTTCAATATTAGTTTTATCAGATGATTCAAATGTACTTTTTTAGGGATATAAATCATAATAGCCCAATTAATACTGCAATAGATTCTAATTATCCATTTAAAATTAAAAAAGAATGACTTTGGAATTACCGAATCGCAACTCCAAAGTTCTTTGCCAAGCCTTATTTAAAAATTAAAAGAACCGCCTCCGCTCTTATAATTTTTCCTACTTTAATTAATAAATCACATAGTATATAATATTAACTGTTTTAACCTTGTGTAAATATGTTAATTTTGATATAACAGGACAATACTGGACCATAACTACAAAGAACTTTGTATAGTCGTAATTTTTAAAAATAAAAAAATTTAATTAAATATTTTGAGATTTAGAACCCTTTTTTGAAATTCCCCATATGCTCCTGGCGAGCACTACAAGAGTTACAGCTGCAAGCGCGTAGAACAGCCACACTAAAAAGTCAGTAGGTCCTGTTTCAATCCAAATAAGGGTATGTGCAAGAATTACAGCATAAATTGCAGTAAATGCTCCATCTGCTAATTTATGAGCAGAATGCAATAACCTTAAAAACAGCCCGATCAGGAACATCTGAATAGCAAGGGCAATATAGCCGAAATCAAGCATTGCAGGGCCGAATATAGTTGGAGTGATCATTTTATGATATCCAAGGACTACATCCCCCACAATATACCGAGGATGGCCCGTCGTCGAAAATGTATCATAAAGCATTGCCCCATGTGTTACTCCAGCCATGTGAACGATTTTATCAAAGACCATTAATGTAAATCCTGCCCTGTAGAAGACTAATTGAATAGGATTTAAGGTCCACTGCTGCCATTCAATGGATTTAACTGCTATATATCCAACTGAGATTCCAATAACTGCCGCAACTACAGCAAATATTAAAAAGTGCTTGAACTGCAGTCCTCTGGTATAGTAAACTGTTATAAATACGCTGATTAATATGGCCATTGTGGTGGTCCTGTAACCAGTAGCCGCAAATAGAGCGAGTCCTATCACAAACAGGAGATAATACCATTTATTGTGATATTTTGCAATTAATATGTTTATTGCAGGTAAAAACAGGACATAAGAAACTCTCCAAAGATCATTAGTTGCTTTTGCTTTAAGGTAACCGCTGAAAAGAGGAATTCCTCCCAGTAAATAAGTATTCAGAAGTTCTAAGAATATGGCAACTGCAACAACTGCAAGTAAGATTTTTTCATTTAAAAGAACATTGAACTTAGAATTTTGCAGTTTATCCTTAAGTTTATCCTTTGAAATACCGCCGGTATTCAATTTAGGCATGAAATTAAATTTACCAAGGAGTTTAGGCGTAAGAGCACCTATAACAAAGAATAAAGATCCAAAAAATACTGCAAAAAGCGTCTCACTGGATACAAAATCTAAACCTCTTAAATGATATTGATATGCAACGAGTGCAAGTGATACATATAAAACAATCCCTACTATTACAAGATATGGTGAAAATATATCGACGTTTTTAACTTTCATGATTTTTCCATGCCAATTTTTTAAGTTGAATTAAATGATAATCATTTATTAGAACGCTCCTGTCTGGAATTTAGTACAAATATTACCCTATTCATGTGAATAAATTTTTAAACAAATTCCAATTAACCAAATAATTTAACAGTGCAAAATATTTTGCACGATCATAACATGAGCACATTAAAATATACTTTCTTTATCTGCATTCTATAAAAAGTTTGGTGAAATTTTAGTTTCCTCCAGCGCTTTGAGTAAAGTTAGAAGCAAACTGAGGGCACGCTGCAACATGGGTATGTACATAGCTTGCAACTGTGTTTTTACTCATGAGCCCGTCTAATGAATTTTCTATTCCTGTTCCCCTGAGTATTTTAAATGCATATTCTGGTTTACCGTTTACCAAGACTTTAGAGTAATGGAACTCATGACCTCTGAAGATATCGCCTTTTTTGGTGATTATATTATCATTTTTAGTCTCAGAAATTACATAACTTAAACCCTGAACTTTTTTAGTCATTACTGAATCATAATTGAAAATTTCACACATTTTTTTACCGTTTATGGAATTTGTAAGGTACATGAGCCCCCCGCATTCCGCATAAATTGGATTTCCATCTTCATGGAATTTAAGGATAGATCTTCTCATTAATTCATTCTGCTCAAGTTCCTTTGCAAAAATTTCAGGGTATCCCCCTCCAATATAAATTCCATCAACATCAGGAAGCTCTTCATCTTTAAATGGACTAAATGGAACTACTTCTGCATTGTTAGCTTTCAACGATTCTATATTTTCAATATAATAAAAGTTGAACACTTCATCCATGGCAACTCCAATCTTAACCTTTTTCTTATTTTCTTCCTGCCATGTATTTTCCCTTCCTTCAGGCAGCTTCTCCGCATTCTTCATTATAGAAATGAGGGCATCCATATTTATATTTTCCTTGATGATTTCTCCCCATTTGTCAATGTAACCCAATAAATTTTCGCGTTCTACTGCAGGTACAAGTCCAAGATGCCTTTGTTCCACCTTTATTGCATCATCTCTTTGTATTCCCCCAATTACATCTACACCTGCCAGTTTTTCGACCGCTTCTTTGGTTTTAAGATAGTGATTTTTATTTTTTACCTGGTTTAAGATCACTCCTTCTATCTTTATAGTTGGATCGAGTGTTTTAAAACCAATTACAACTGCAGCCGCGCTTTTAACGAGACTTCGGGAATTTAAAATAAGTATAACTGGCGCATCAAGCGCTTTTGCAATGGATGCCGTGCTCCCAACATCATCAATAGGACTTATTCCTTCATAAAGCCCTCTTACACCTTCAATTATGCCAAAATCAGCTTTTGATGTTTTTAAACCTCTTTCAAATGAGGTTCGTATTTGCCCATTGGACATGAAAAATGAATCAAGATTCCTTGAATTATTTCCAGTTGCAAGGGTATGATACGATGTATCTATGTAGTCAGGACCTGCTTTAAATGGTTGGACTCGGTATTCTTCAGACAATGCCTTCATTATGCCTGTTGAAATGGTTGTTTTCCCTACTGCACTTCCTGTTCCTGCTAAGACTATTCTCATATAATGTAATAAGATGAGATGTTATTTAAAAATTTAGTTTGAAAAAAATAGTAAATTCAGAAATTGATTAAATTCAAATTTACTCACTAAAAAGAAGATATTAAATTGATTTAAAAAATTTAGATAAAATGAGAGAAGAGTTTAAAATGCTCCTCCCCCACCTCCTCCAAATCCGCCGCCGATATCGCCTACGCCTCCAAAATCACTTCCATTGGTGCTTGCAGCTGCTGCAGTACGCATACCTGCATCTAAACTGGATGAAAGGAGCCAGTATCCCCCATAGTAATGGAACAGGAAGATATCACTTTGGGCCAGCTGGTCATCTGGAAGAGTCATTTCCATGGATTTTCTGACATTATCTGCCACTCCAAGTGCAGTTGCATATACCAGATATTTATTCCACACTTTAACAGATTCAGGAGGATATTCCTTTATAAGGCTGAAATCCTGGATATATTTTTTGAAATTACGCCATTTAGCATCAAATTCTTCGCCGTGAGTGGTCCATTGTCCTGCAACTTTTTGAGGCATGATGAGTGATATAACTGCCACAATTCCCAGAATAATAGATGCAACTAAAGCATAACTTGCTGCCGGCAGTGGATTAGATATTGTAGCAAAGAAGGTCACTGCTGCAGCAATTAAAGCAATGATCCCAAAAAGTTTCAGGTAGCTATCTCCTTTTTTCAGGAATATTTGATCCATAATTCCATCGTTTAAAAATTCACTTTTTAAATCACTTTCCCAGATGCCGTATGATTCTTTGAACGACTGTGCTAAGTTCCGATCCTTTAAATCATGTTTAAGGTTATTTAAATCAATAACACCGTCTTCTTCAAACTTTTTCAGAATAGTAATGGTATCATATTCAAAGTTTGCAAGTTCATCGAGATTTTTATCCTCATTTACTTTAAGTGAAATAGATCTATCTTTATTTTTATCAAGAGTCTGTGGAACATCCTGTATCAGCAGGTATTTACGGTTTATAAGGTCCATTATAGTGGCTCTGAACCCATCCATATCAGGTTCGCCTACTTTTTTACCCAATCCTTTACCCGATATAGCATTTACCACAGCAGGCAGGTCATCAGTTGGTACATCACGTTCATATTCTGCTTGGTAATTAATTTTAGGCTCTCTTCCATAGCGGAAGTAAATAAGCAGAGGTATGAAACATGCAAGTAAGAATAAAACTGCCAGTATCGAGTAAAGAGTTGTTTTAAAGTTCAATTCATTTTGATAATCGTTTTGAATCTTTTCTATTTGACTTAAACCATTTTGATTTATTATAACTCCATTTGTGGGGTTAGCTGCAAATTGACTTTTAGGTATGACCATTCTAAGCTCAAAGAAATCCCCTGATGGAACAGTTTTACCCACTACATTTAAAATGTTGCCATTCCAGTTAGATTTTTCAGCGAAATAAGGAGGATTTAACCAGTATTGCACACCATTATTTGATTTGAGGTGTATATTTGCATTTACTGCCCCAATATCCTTGTCCCACTGCGTACCTACTAATTCGTACTGGAGTTCAGCCACATCATTGTAGAATTTAATTCCATGTAAAAAATCATAGCTGATGGTAACAGTGACATCTTTATCAGTTATTGGAGTTGTCTTTTGAGGATTAGAATATAAATAAACGGTAATTCTTTCCATTCCTCCAGAATAAGACACGCTTGATTTAGTATAAGCTCCTTGAGCTGATACTTCTATATTTTTCAGCTGCTGGTTACCACTTATAGGTACATCCCTATATATGCCATTATAAGTCCCTGTAAAAGAGTAATGGATAACTTCATTAACATGCAGTGTCCCATCATCTTGAGGAAAGAGATCCATGTCAATAGAGGGTATAGAATAATCTCTGGCAAATGCTGCAGTCGAGAAAACTGAAACCGTAAATAAAAATAGTAAAGTTAGGGAAATAAAATGTTTTTTATTCATTTACACACCTAAAACTGTACTTTTGGAACTGAACGAGCTGATTCTTCAACTTCAAAGAATTCCGCTTCTGTAAAGTTAAATTGTCTTGCCAGTAAGTTGCTTGGAAACATCTGGATCTTGTTGTTGTACATGAGTACTGTATCGTTGTAAAACTGCCTTGAATACGCTATTTTATCTTCAGTTTCCGCTAACTGGTTTTGCAGGTTTATAAAGTTTTGATTGGCCTTTAATTCAGGATAATTTTCTGCCACAGCAAAAAGACTTTTTAAAGCGCCGGTTAACATGTTATTTGCTTCTGCGTTCTCTTGAACTGTTTGAGCGCCCATGAGGCTTGATCTTGCCTTAGTAACTTCTTCAAATACTGTTTTCTCATGTTTAGCATAACCCTTAACTGTTTCTACGAGATTAGGTATTAGGTCTGCCCTTCGGTTAAGTTGAACATCTATCTGGGACCATGCATTTTTAACCCTGTTGCGCAACCCAACCAGGTTATTATACATGAAAATTGTCCCAACAACAACTGCTAAAATAATCAAGATAAGTATAATAATCCCTATAATCATGTAAATTGACATCTTCAATCACCATCTTGAGATGGTGATGTTTTGTTATTTATATATTTGGAAAACTATTCAGCATAAATATTAAATAAACACGTGGTTGTTTAAAAAATTAAAAAAAGAAGTTTCGTACTTTACTGTACGATTAAGCTGCTCTTAAATATGCAGGATGTCTGTTAACATGTTCTTTACCATGTACTGCACAGAAATCAGCATCACAATGAGTACATCGTATCATTCCTTCGGGACAGTCCCCTGTTCTTTCAAATACAAGGGTACCTTGTCGGTGACATCGTGGACAGTAGTTTACCCATGCTGGATCATGTAATTTATAGTCTCCATATAAACTACAGGAACACTTAGCAGTTACTGATAATACGTCTCTAACTTTAGCTTTTGCTTTTGCCTGAGAAGCTAATTGAACATTGTTTGTTTGAGATGGGGGTTGTTCAATTTTAGATCCAGTTGAATAGCTTGCGCTTTGATCATTTAAAACTCCAGAAAACAATCCGACTAGGGCAACACTAAATACCAATATCGGTATACTCCATTGTTTCGGCGTAATTATATCTCCTCCACTCATATTTTTTAAACAGTCATTTTTTTAATACCAATATTGTACTTCTTATTACATTTAAATATTTTGGTTTAAAATTCGAAAAAACGGCCATTTACAGCCTATTTTTTGATTTAAAACAGTATTAGAGGAAATAATATTTCAGAAATAGAAATTCCTGTTCGACGTTCTTATTTTTAGTAGATTAGCTTTAAAACAAGTCTATTTTATAAAAACTTAAGTATTAGATGTTTTTGTCTTGCAGATATTTCCTTTCAAAAGAATATTTACTTGTATATTGGATTTATTTTAAACTAACTCATTCATTTTCCAACATTACCTCCAAAAAAAAAGAATTTATACACCAATAAATAATTTAAACCATTTAAAAAAATAATTAACAATTGTTTTCATATATTTGGAAAATGAAATTGCCTTTCTACAAGATTAATTTTTTAACTCCTTTAAGTTGTATTATATAAATATAAAAGCAATAAAAAATATTTAAATGTACATTTTAATTGTATAAACTTATGATTCATTTATTAAAAGATTTAATGTAACATATTTTACAATATAATAAATAAAAATCCATATGTGATTAAATTATAATATATTTCCATGTTATTTATAAATATAATACAATAAAATGAGAATAGGGACATATAGGATAGTTTAAATGTGTTTCTGAAATTTTAATTTTTATAGAAATAGTAACACCAAGCCAATACTTCTTTTCCATTTTCTAGAAAACAAATTATAATACTATTTTTGATATAATAAAATATAATGAATGCAGTACAAAAACTCAAAGTTCTCGGAGAATCAGCAAAGTACGATCTGTGTAATTACGTAGATCCCAATTTTGAAACTTATGCATCAGGTAAGATGTTAGGTGTATACAACAGTACTTCGCCTGACGGGCGTTGTATACCCTTATTTAAAGTACTGATGACTAATAAATGTTCAAATGACTGCAAATACTGCCTAAATCGCAGCGGCTTAAAATGCGAACGTTTTGAATATACTCCCCAGGAACTTTCAAGCCTTTTTTTGGATTACTTCAATAAAAAATACGTTGAAGGTTTATTTTTAAGTTCTGGAATTTCTGGAGATATCAACACTTCAATGGAAAATGAAGTGGAAGTTGCAAGGATACTTCGAGATTGTGGGTATGAGGGATATATACACCTTAAAATCCTTCCAGGGACATCTCATGATTTAATTAAAAGTGCCATGCACTTAGCAGATAGGGTAAGTATAAATATGGAAGCTGCAACCCCTGATGGATTTGAAGAACTTACAAGCACCAAAAACTATAACATAGATATTCTAAGGCGGATGAAATGGATCAGCAAATTAGCAAAAAAGAATTCTGCTCTGGCGCCATCAGGGCAGACCACACAGTTCATCATTGGGGCTGCAGATGAAAGTGATGAAGAAATATTAAGCATGACCAAAAAGTTGTACGATAAATTAGAACTTAAAAGGAGTTATTTCAGTGCTTTTAGCCCACTAGAAGGCACTCCTCTTGAAAATCATGAAACGCCTCATCCTAAGAGAACTTCAAGACTTTATCAAGCAGATTTTTTATTAAACTCCTATGGATTTAATTTAGATGAACTCGTATTTGATGAAAATGGAAATATTGATACACAAATAGACCCTAAATATTCCTTTGCATTGAATAATATAGATTTATTTCCCATTGAAATTAATGAGTCATCTTTTGAGGAGCTTATAAGAGTTCCAGGAATAGGTAAAATATCAGCAAAAAGGATTATAACTTTAAGGAAGCGGGGCAAACGTTTTGAAAAATTAGAAGAGCTTCAAGAATTAGGTGTGGCTGTAAAACGTGCCGAACCTTTTATAAAGCTGAATAAATCTTATCAAGCCACATTGGGTTTTTAATTTTTTTGAATTTTTATGTTTATACTTTCTAAGTTTTAAATTATAAGTTAAATCTTATAACTTATAACTAATACCTACTAACTTATAAGTGATAACAGGATAGAGTAAAAATGATCTTCAAATCTTGCCAAAATATTTGATTTGTACAGGTCGATAATCTTTTGACACCCCAATTTCTTCAACTTGGGGTGTTAAAAAATAATAAATTTAATTTTAAAAAGCTCGAAATTAAAAAACGGGAAAATCCAAGTTTTAATAGATTTTACACCTGCAAAAACTCAAATTTTTTTAGGGATTGTTATAAATGTTCCTCAAACATTTCCCAGATTTCAGGATACTTTTCTTTTACTGCATCTTCCATTAAAAGTGATGCTTCACTGCTGATGCTGAACTCAGGTTCTGTTTTTCTTAAAAATCTTAACACTGCAGCAGTCCTTGCAGACCAAAATGAAACCCTTGGATTTTTGCGAACATCTTCTAAAATTGCATCTATTATTTTTAGGTTAATTTCATTTACTTCGGCAGGTACTTCCAAGTCCTTCTTTGGCTCTTTTGTGATAATTTCTTCGTTGATAGTTTCAGTTTTAGAATCCTTAACATATTCCTTGCTAATCAATGCGTCTAATCCTCGTCCAAGTGCTCCACCCTGTTTTTTGTCTGTTTTAGTCATTTTGCACCCTCCATACCTATTATTTCTTCTGCAAGCTCCATGTATGCAGTTGAACCCTTACATTCTTCATCATAAAGAATACCTGGCTTTCCGTGACTTGGGGCTTCTGCAAGTTTAACATTTCGTGGAATAGTAATTCCAAAGATATTTTCTTTATCTCCAAAGTATTCTTTAACATTTTCATATACATCTCTTCCAAGCCTTGTCCTTGAGTCATATAAAGTAAGTAAAATACCCTTTATATTGCAAGGGCTGTTTAAACGGTTCCCTACAAGTTGCATAGCTTCCATAAGGTCCGCCATTCCCTCAAGCGCGTAAAACTCTGCCTGGATGGGGATTATTACGCTGTCAGATGCCACCAGTGAGTTTATTGTAAGTACTCCCAGTGATGGAGGAACATCAATTAAAATATAATCATAAGCGTCTTTAATATTCTCTAAACGTTCATTTAATATTGAATGAAAACCTATTTCACCACTTAATTCAATTTCCGCACCGCTTAGCGCTATGTTACTTGCAACAAGGTCCAGCCTGTCAATCCCTGTGGGGATTATTGCTTCTTCTACTGGATTTTTTCCTGTTAATGTTGTGTAAATAGTTTTTTCAATTTCACTTTTAGGTATTCCAAAGCTTGTTGTGGCATTACCCTGCGGATCAATATCTACCAGTAAAACT
The DNA here is from genome assembly GCA_023436175.1 of Methanobacteriota archaeon. Classification (GTDB taxonomy): domain Archaea; phylum Methanobacteriota; class Methanobacteria; order Methanobacteriales; family Methanobacteriaceae; genus Methanobacterium_D. Next base: position 19,624 of record JAEZKE010000162.1, on the reverse strand, counting down.
CGTTTATTGTTAAGTGCTAAAGCTGTTGATAAATTAACTGCAGTGGTTGTTTTACCACAACCGCCTTTTTGATTAAGTATTGCAATTGTTTCGCCCATTAAATTGTCCTCCATCTTTGATTTTTGGGGTTCAAGAAATGCGTAGCATGCAAACACTTCATGTTTGCTGTATCAAAACTGAAAGTTTTGATAACATTCCTTCAACCTCTAAAATTTTTTAATTTCGAAAGGTTTCGAAAATTCAGGATGAACTTTCTTCAACCTCCAAAAATATTAAAAATATTTTTAGGGTTCCAAAAATTCTACGAATCTTTAAGAACTTTCATTATACTTCTAAATTTTAAGTTATAACTTATAATTTTTAAAGCTTTCTAAATGTTTAAGAATATAGCGAAATTAATCTGGATTTACTTAAAAAATAGAATAGATTATAGACCTATGGCAAATTTAGTGATGCTAATGAATTTAATAGGTTATAATTGCTTCAATATTTGTTAATTACCTTAAAAATATTTGTTTTTAAGCAATATTTATCCAAAAATTACCACAACAGAAAATTGTAATACATATAAATGAATATTTCCAATGATATATTTATTAAAAAATGATAAAACCCTGCAAAATCTATGATTTTGCGGTTCAGAAAAACCTTCGGTTTTCCTTCAACGCCAAAATTCTCCGAATTTTAGAAAAAGCAAAGCATTTGAAAATCTCCGATTTTCAATGTTGAAGGAAATCGTATATTTCCTGAACTGCAAAAACTACGTTTTTGCATGCGCCAAAACTGAAAGTTTTGACAGCTTTTTCTAACTCCCAAAAAAATCTCTCAAAAATTCATAGGATTTTTGGAGCACAAAAATCAGAGATTTTTGTAAGCTTTGATTTTTTTGAGGATTTTGAACGAAGTTTTATTAATTTTTAATTATAAAATAACACATGAAAATCAGATTTTACGGAGTGTTAAATATGAAACATATGTTAAAAGAAGGAGACTCTGGAGAGCAGGTAAAAGGTATACAGCACTGGTTAAATGTTAATGGTTATAATGCTGGTGAAGAAGATGGTATTTTTGGAGAAAAGACTCGTGATGCAGTTATACAATTTCAAAGCTCTAAAAAGATTGTTACTGATGGTGTAGTTGGTTCTCAAACTCAAATTACCATGGAAAGAATGGAAAAAAAGAATATTAGAAACTATTAAACTGAAAATTTGAAAACTAAAAATTAGAGTTAATTAAAAATTAACTCTTCTTGAAAGTCTTACAGGTAATGGCAGCTTTCTAATTGGCATTCCCTTAACTTCTTCATGAATTTTGTTAATTAACTCGTCTTTATCCATTAAAATCTTTTCATTGGTTTCACGTATGTTTACAGTGAACTGGTCGCCTCCAAGCTCATTATCTCCAATTACAATAGTATACGGAACCCATTCTTTTCCAGCGTTTCTTATCTTTTTACCTACTGTTTCAGACCGTTCATCGACATCAACCCTGATATTGCTGTCTTTCAAGTACTCGGCAAGCGAAAGAGCAAAGTCAATATGCCTTTCAGCAATTGGAAGTACCCTTACCTGAATTGGTGACAGCCAGACAGGGAGCATTGGCATTTTTTTCGGGTTTTCTCTAAGTTCAATGGCAGTCTTTTCAAGTAAGCTGCCTATAACACGTTCTATACTTCCTGTTGGGCTGCAGTGAATAATTATAGGATATTCTTCCTCTTCTTTTTCATTGATATAGTTTATATCAAACCTTTCGGCACTTTCAACATCTATCTGTATTGTAGGGTTTTCCATTGGTCTTCCAAGGTAGTCAATAGCTGCGAAGTCCATTTTAGAAATCCAGTAATGTTTACGCCTTGGTAAAATTTCAAGAAGCATTGGTTTTCCAATCTTTTCTGCTGCTTTATACATCCATTCTTTATTTTCATCGAAAAAGTCCTGTGTTGCCCTGAAAATAACTTCATAATTTACATTGAGGTCTTCCCCAGTCTGCATACACATTGTGATTTGCCTTTCAAATTCTTCCATTGACTGAGGGATATCCCTGCATACAGAGTGGAAATCAGGCATTGTAAACCCTCTAAGTCTTTTAAGACCTACTACTTCCCCTCTTTTCTCCAGTCTAAAACTGTATGTTGAAAGCTCGTAAAGCCCAACAGGGAGATTTTTCCAGGTTAAAAATGAATCTGAAAGTATTCTAAATGCTCCAAAGCAACATGCAAATCTTAACATGAGCTCTTTTTTAGTACCCATCCTGTACTGCCTTTCTCCGAATTTATCGGCATGTGTACGTATTGCTTCATCTGCAAGGTCGTACATTATTGGAGTTTCAACAGGCATAGCCCCATATTCAGTTACAAGGTTGTAAACGTAATCTGAAAGGAGGTCACGGATTAATCTTCCTTTAGGATACCAGCGTAAATGACCGACATCCGCCGATGGCTCGTAATCTGAAAGCCCTTTTTCACGCATTAATTTAACATGAGGTGGCTCTTCACCAGAAGATTCCATTTTACCAAGTTCATACATCACTAGTTTTCTGAGATCTTCATTCTCATATTCATATCCTTCAGGGTCGTGGAGTTCTCCTTTACTTAAAATGTACCATTTTGAAGGTTCTTCTTCGCCTTTTTCTTCTTCTTTAGGTTTTACAGTTATAGTCCTTGAGAGTTCAGACAATGGGTGCCCTTTACATGAGATTTCAAATGATTTGTACCAGCCAAATGGAATTCTTGAGACTGAAACCCCTTTTTCTTTTAATTTAGATTCCATACCCATTAAAATATTCTTTGCAGCATCTGGAGAACTCAAAGAAGAGCTTAAATGAGCATAAGGATATATAATTACATTATCAGGTTTTACCTGGCTTGAAACGTTCATTATCTCAGATACAGCATTTTCAATTATATTATCTGCATCTTTTTCATCTTCCATTTCAACTGCAGTAAAAACCACTAAAGCGTTTTCAAATTCGCCGCCTTTCTTTTCATCTTCTATTTTTTCCGCTATTTTTGTTTTGGATTTTGTTTTATATCTTAAGTAATCAGAATGAATCAAAAGTATCCTCATTTTATCACCTGTAAACCAAAATAATCTATAAAATGATTCTAAACTTTAAAATCAATAATTTTGCTTTATACTATTTATTTCAATTAAATTCATTTAATATATTGGTCATTACACTTTAGGTTTAGAGTATTTAAATTTTTATTGGATCACTTTAGTGAATATTTTGATTATCAAAATTAAATAATCATGCCAATTAACAGGGCAAAATAACTTATTTAAATAAAAAATACAGCGATTAGACCCATTGTAATGATTGCAGCAAAAATTAAACCTATAATTTGCCCAAAGCGCCTTGTACCAATAAAGAAAGCTATTCCAAATTTCATTACAGTATTAGAAATAGCTGCAATGGTTATGGCAGTTACTGCTACATTCTGAGGGATAGTATTCTTTGCAAGAAGCGCCATACTTATGGTTATAGCGTCCACATCTGCAACTCCAGATATAATACTTGCTACATAGATTCCACTGCTTCCAAAATAGATATCTGCGATTTTTGACATAAAAAGGATGATTAAAAACAGAATTCCAAATAGGAGTGCGGGTTTAAGAGAAAAAGGATTCTTAAATTTGATTTCTTTCCCTACCTCCTTAACTTTTGTGGTCTTCCAGGCCAGTATCCCTAAACCAATCCCCAAAATTCCCATACTTAACATTGGAACCATAAGAAGAGATACAAGATCAGGGTTTATAACCAGTACTTCAAAAAGAATCCTTAAAAACATCATAGAACTCGCAACAACCGTTGCAAATACCGCTGCCCTTATGATAAATTCACTCTCTTTAACCTTTGATGCCATTGCCGTTGCAACTGCAGTACTTGATACCAGTCCTCCCACAACTCCAGTTAATCCCAGTCCTCTCTCTGGCCCAATTAATTTCATCAATATATATCCTGCATAACTTATTGCTGAAATAAAAACAACCACAAGCCATATTTCATATGGATTAAATACATTTAAAGGCCCCATTGTCTGATCGGGAAGTAATGGAAGAATAACAAAAGCAACTATAAGAAATTTTAGGGTGTTTATTAGCTCTTTCTCACTTATTTTCCTTACAAACTTATGTATATAAGACTTTGTTGCAAGTAAAGCGGTTATTATAATTGCAAATATTGGAGCTATCCTTATTCCTTCATCAGTATAACATAACGCTCCTAAAATAAAAGTAAGAAGAGCTACAACCTCTGTTGTAATACCTATATCTCCAGTTTCACGCGTGCTTACCATGTAACTTATCCCTACAAGCACAATTAAACCTAAAAAGGATATAACTAAAAAATTAGGATAAAATTCATTTATATATGCAGAAAGTATTCCAAATAGTGCAATTAAAATAAATGTCCTGATACCTGCAAATTCACTTTTATTTACCTGTTTTCGCTCTCGTTCAATCCCAATTAACGCTCCAATTGCTAAAGCAATCAAAAATTTTAAGACAATGTCTATATGCATATTAATAATCTGTTTTTTGATCTATAAATAATAAACTTCAAATAAAATAGTAACACGATTTATCTCATTTATAATTTTTAGAACTCATAAGTCCTTACCCCCCTATGGATTATTTTGCCAAATTAGACAGTATCTTAATATATATTAACTGGAAATGTATTGGCATGTGTATTTTATACTTCAAATAATTGCAAATAACAAGAAAATTATTTTTATGATTTGATAAAAGATCATTTTATATCAATATAAAATAGAATACAGTACATTTATAATACATAAAAAGAAATTAATATGATTATATTTGAAGATATTAATACACTAATTCTATTTAGTCCAAATAAGCGTTTAAAATAGAATTAAGTTGCTATAATTCGTTATTTATAAAATATATCTAAAATAAAAACTTTTTATAAACCATGGTGATTCAATGAGAAGTGATGCTATCAAAAAAGGACTACAAAAAGCTCCACACAGATCTCTACTTAGAGCATGCGGAGTAACAGATGAAGAAATGGACAAACCATTCATAGGTGTTGCAAATAGTTTTACTAGCATAGTACCTGGACATATTCACCTTAATGAAGTAGCTGATGCAGTTAAACAGGGAATAAGTGAAGCAGGTGGAGTACCTTTTGAATTTAATACAATGGCCATATGTGACGGCATATCAATGGGCCATGAAGGAATGAAATATTCACTCGCCTCAAGAGAGATAATAGCTGATACTGTAGAAAGTATGGCACAGGCCCACCAGATGGACGCGCTTGTATTAATCCCTACATGTGATAAAGTAGTCCCTGGAATGTTAATGGCCGCAGCAAGACTTGATATACCTTCAATTGTTGTTACAGGAGGGCCAATGAAACCTGGTGAATTTAAAGGTAAACCTGTAGATTTTATATCTGTTTCTGAAGGTGTTGGAGCCGTATCGTCTGGTAAGATGACAGAAGAAGAGCTTAACGAACTTGAAAGGTGTGCATGTCCGGGAGCAGGGTCATGTGCAGGTCTTTTCACAGCAAACACAATGGCATGCGTAACAGAAGTATTAGGGATGAGTTTACCGTACTGTGCAACAGCTCATGCCGTAGATGCTAAAAAAAGGAGAATAGCACGCCAGTCTGGAGCTCAAATAATAGAATTGCTGAATAAAAATATAACTCCATCTAAAATAATGACTCAAGAGGCATTTGAAAATGCTATAGCCGCGGACCTTGCTCTTGGAGGATCATCAAACACCACTTTACACATTCCTGCAATAGCAAATGAACTTGAAGATAAAGGAGTTAATATAACCCTCGATACATTCGATGAATTTAGTAAAAAAATCCCACATATAACCAAACTACGACCATCAGGAGTTCACAGCCTGTTAGATTTAGACCAGGCTGGAGGTATACCTGCAGTTTTAAAAGTAATTGAAGGTAAAATAAACCAGCATGCTTTAACATGCACTGGAAAAACTCTTGGTGAAAATATTAAAGACGCAAAAGTTTCTGACGAAGAAGTTATAAGGCCATTAAGCAATCCTTACAGTAAAGAGGGAGGACTCGCAATATTAAAAGGCAATTTAGCTCCAAGAGGGTCTGTAGTTAAAATAGCAGGTGTAAATGATGACATGAAAACACATACCGGTCCTGCAAAAGTCTTTGACAGTGAAGACGAATGTGTCGCTGCAATTTTTAACAATGAAATCAAAGAAGGAGATGTAGTTGTAATAAGATACGAAGGACCAAAAGGCGGCCCTGGAATGCGCGAAATGCTGAACCCAACTTCAGCCATATCCGGTATGGGATTAAAATCAGTTGCACTTATAACTGATGGAAGATTCTCCGGCGGAACTAGAGGTCCCTGTATTGGGCATATATCTCCCGAAGCTATGGAAAAAGGACCACTGGCAGCTTTAAAAGACGGAGATATCATAAAAATAGATATGAATAATCGAATACTTGAAACAGACCTTGAAGACGCGGAAATTAAAAACAGACTTGAAAATACAGTATCACCCGATAGAAAAGTCAAAGGCTGGCTCTCAAGGTACAGGAAAATGGCAAGTTCTGCTGATAAAGGAGCTATTTTAAGATAATTACGTATTTAATTACTTAATTATCATTTTGAACCATTTATGTGCTTCAATCATTCAAATAATTTAAATAACTAATCTAAAATAGATAAGTCTATTAAGTTATGTTACTTACTTAATAAGTCACATAATATTAAAAGATAATATTTGGGCAAATCTATAAATCACTTAAAGTCCATAAATTAGATAAAATCCTTAATATGAGGGAGAAAGTGAATCTTAAAGAGATAGCAACTTATATTGTAATCATACTCATTGGAATAGTTGTAGCGCAACACATGAACGTCGTTGTTTCAGGGAGTATGGAACCTGTGATGTACAGAGGAGACATAGTCGTAGTCGACCAAAACCCCAGCAGCCTTCAGGTCGGAGACATAGTAGTTTACAAAGCAACGTGGGTCAATGAAGATGTGATTCATAGAGTTAAAGAGATATACAAAACATCTGATGGAAGCACGTATCTCATAACAAAGGGAGACAACAATCAAGTGTCTGATCCATATCCCGTACAATATCCAGACCAGGTGGTTTCAAAAGTTGTATCGATAAATGGTCAACCCTTGATCATACCTAAAATCGGATATATAACACTGTGGATTAGAGGATTATAAAAAAATAAACTGGCAAACTTTATTTTCATTGCCAGGTTTCTATTAAGGCTTAATTTCTTAAATATACTTTTTAATTTAAAAAATAGTTAAAATAATTAAATTAAATGAGGATGTCCTTAATAAAGGTGAAAAAGTGAATTTTAAAGAAATAGCAACTTACATCGTAATCATACTCGTCGGAGTAGTTGTAGCGCAACACATGAACGTCGTTGTCTCTGGGAGTATGGAACCTGTGATGTACAGAGGAGACATAGTCGTAGTCGACCAAAACCCCAGCAGCCTTCAGGTCGGAGACATAGTTGTTTATCATGCAACCTGGTTTAACGAACCTGTGATTCATAGAGTTAAAGAAATATACAAAACTTCCAATGGAAGCACGTATCTCATAACAAAGGGAGACAACAATCCAACATCTGACCCGTATCCAGTACAGTTTCCAGATCAGGTGATTTCAAAGGTTGTTGATATAGGAGGTCATCCTCTGATTATACCTAAAATAGGGTATATAACACTGTGGATTAGAGGATTATAATTGACATTAATTGTCAACTATTTTTTCATTTTAAAGATTTAAACGCATAAATATTCCATAAATAATTAAGTATTACCCTATTTGGAAACTATTTTTCTATTTTAAAATTTTAAATAACCTTAATTAATTCGCAAATAATTATTTTAAATGATGAATCTTAACCTACTTCTAATGATAAATTATTAAAAAAAATTTAAATATTAACATATTTTATATAATAATTTCGTAGAATAGTAAAATCAGTACGGTTATAACTTAATAGACCTGAAATGGTGAAAAAATGAATTTTAAAGAGATAGCAATCTACATTGTAATCATACTCATTGGAATAGTTGTAGCGCAGCATATGGATGTTGTTGTTTCGGGAAGTATGGAACCCATAATGTACAGAGGAGATCTTGTTATAGTTGATAAGAATCCAAGCACAGTTCAGGTTGGAGACATAGCAATTTACAGTGGAACATGGCCCCATGGAGTTCCAGAAGATATAATCCATAGAATTATTAAGATAGGGCAGCTTTCAAATGGAACTACAGCTATGGAATTTAAAGGAGATAACAATCCATCACCTGATCCATATGTAGTGTACCCGAATCAAATAGTTGCAAAAGTTGTAACAATTAACGGTCACCCCTTAGTCATACCTAAAGTCGGATATATCTCACTCTGGTTTAAAGAATTGATGGGACAGAACGTATAATTTCTTGAAAAAGTCAATTTAAATCTGCAAATTTTATTTTTTAAGTATTTTAAAATTCCTATGGAATTAATGACTTTAAATTCTGGTTTATTTTTAAAATAATCTGAAGTATTTTCTATTGCATTTAAAGCAAATATTAATTATTTCAATTAATTTATAGCTGAGGAAAGCCAATATCAAACCAAAAAGTTAATTTCATTAGGAGGCTTAAATCAGTGCAGAAAAAAGCTAAAATCTTAATTTTGATGGTCTGTATAATTTTTGTAGCAGGTATAGCCTCCATAATTGGATTAATAGGGCTTACAGCTGCGAATTCAAATACTAACAGTCCAGGATCTACAGAATACGTAGTTGTAGTATCAAATTCTATGGAACCCTCAATTTACAGAGGAGATATCGTTAAAGTTGAAAATAATCCAAATAATATTCAAGTTGGGGACATAATAATCTATAAAGCAACCTGGATTCCAGAAGAGGTACTTCACAGGGTTATTGCCATTCCCAAAGCAGGAAATAGAACCACATATTTTATAGCAAAAGGAGATAACAACCCAATACAAGATCCAGAGCCAGTTTATCAAAATCAAATAGTTTCAAAGGTTGTAACATCAAATGGGCAGCCAGTGGTCATATCTAAAGTCGGATATATCTTACTCTGGATTAGGGGCCTATAAAAATATAATCGGGATTTGCATTTTAAAAAATCCATTTCTTTTTTAAATATTTGAAAATATTATTTAATAGAAAATAACTAAATATCTTAATGTTATAAAGAATTTTGAAAAAATAATTATTTATTTAATTTTCGATGAATGTATACAATTTTTAAATCAAGCTAATTATACATTATAACGATTATACGGTGAATCTATGTACAGAATGTTAGAAAAAGAAGCAATTAAGTCATTAAAAAGTGCAATCAAGTCTTTAGGATGCGAAATGCCGTCTGAAATTAAAGTTGAAGAACCACCAAATGCAGATTTAGGAGATTTAGCATCTACTGTATCTTTTCAGCTTGCAAAACAGCTTAAAAAACCTCCTGTGGAAATAACTAAAGATATTTTAAATGTTATAGAAGTTCCAGAAGTTTTCAAATCCGTGGAAATGAAAGGTCCATATATCAATTTCTTTATAAATTATGACAACTTCTCAAAATTGGTTTTAGATTCCATAGATGAAGATTATGGTAAATTAGAAGATAAAAATAAGAAAATAATCCTTGAACACACATCAGCAAACCCTAACGGCCCATTACACATCGGTCACGTTAGAAATGCAATAATAGGGGACTCTTTAGCAAGGATACTTAGATCTGCAGGGTACGATGTGGAAACTCAGTACTACGTAAACGATATGGGCCGACAAATAGCAATAATTGCATGGGGACTACTAAACTTTGACTTCAAAATAGAAGAAAAAGAAAAAGTAGATCACGAAATTGGAAAAATCTATTTCCAGATAAATGAAAAACTACGTGCCGACGAAAGCCTTAAACCAGAAATCAATGCGCTTTTAAAAAGATATGAAAGTGGTACCGAGGAAGAACTTGAAAAAGTCTTTAAAAACATTGTAGAAAAATGTATAAGTGGAATTGAATCCACATTAAACGACTTAAACATTTATCATGATGCTTTTGTCTGGGAAAGCAAGTTTATAAGAAATCAAGCTGTTAGCGGAATTTTAGGTAAATTAAGTAAATACACTAAAAGAAATGAAGTTTTATACCTTCCTCTTGAAGATTACGGCATAGAAAAAGAGCTTGTACTTACAAGATCTGATGGTACATCCCTTTACTCAACAAGAGACCTTGCATATCACCTTGAAAAGTCAGATAACTCTGATGAAATGATTGATATCTTAGGATCCGATCATAAACTTGCAGTGGACCAGATAAGTGTAGCACTTAACTTATTAGGCGGGAAAAGCCCAGAAGTCGTATTTTATGAGTTTATAACACTCCCTGAAGGTTCCATGTCTACACGAAGAGGCGTATTTATTTCAGTGGATGACTTAGTTAACGAAGCTATAAACCGTGCTCTTACCGAAATTAAAAACAGAAGGTCAGATTTAAGCGAAGAAGAAGCCCTCAAAATTGCTACAGATATAGGCATAGGTGCTATAAGATATTTCATAGTTAAATTATCCCCAGAAAAGCATATAGTATTTAAATGGGAAGAAGCTCTCAGCTTTGAGAGGGGCTGTGCATCAATTCAATACGCCCATGCAAGGGCATGCAAACTCCTTGAAAAAGCGGGTTTTGTGGCAAGTATCGATATTCAAAGTCAAACCTTGAACCATCCTTTTGAAATAGAACTTGTAAAAATGCTTTCCAAGTTCACCTCAATTATTGAAGAATCAGCAAAGATTAACAGGATACATCCTCTTGCACAGTATGCTATGGACTTAGCAGGGACATTCAACAGATTTTACAAGTCTGTTCCTGTAATAGGTGCTGATGAGGAAGCTACCAGGTTGCTTTTAGTGGATAAATCAAGAATAACCATTAAAAACTGCCTCGATCTCATGGGAATTAAGGCACCTACCTCCATGTAGTCTGATTAAAGAGTTTAGGGACATTTTCAATAAAATACAACGTACAATAAACTAAATTATTTATCATATGATAAACAATAGTTAGTATACAATGATTGAAATCCCTGAAACTCAAACCTTTTTAATTGATTTTGATATATCTCCAGAATACCGCGACGAAGTTTTAAGTTTTATTGATGAGAATTATCTGATGGTTAAGCCTGAATACTTCTCAAACGTGAGAATAATAAACGAAGAAAAAGCTAACCGATTGTTATTTACAGCAAGAGATCCTACCCATGGTTTTCAAATAGACGCTGCAGTTAAATCCAGAAATCCCATAGAACTTACGCTGCTACCAAGTAATGGGACTCCTTCCAAATTTGTAGAGTCCATTAAAGATGATATTTACTTCATGGTTCATTTATTTGAGGACAATATCCGCAACTCAACCATTTATTTCTCCTGGGTTGAAGGAGAAAGAATCATCCCAGAACAACCGCCAACAGCCAAGAAAAGGACTGGAGACCAGCTTTTTACCAGCAGCCTGCTTTTAGTTTACCTCCTGTTTTTTGCATTTAACATCGTTCTATTCTTCTTATTTGGATTATACTATGCAGTAGCTCTCATTTTACTTTCTCAATTTGTAATTGTCCTTTTTTCAAATAAAATCCTTGCATATGGAAATAAATGGAACGTTACCTCTCAAAATCCCTATGTCCACATACTGGAATATCAATTACCATTTAAAGAGTTTAAGGAATTCCGGGAAAAGTTTGGAAAAGAAACCGTTACAGAAATCAAAAAGGAAATCTATGAGAGGACACTTGCTCAGGGTATTAAGCCAACATGCAAACTTGGAGATGAAGTTTTGGAAAAATACGGTTTCAGCTGCAATCCCTACCGCAGTCTGTCGAAAACTGTCAATGTGTATGATATCGTTAAAAAAGCTGCAGACAGTTTTGGTCTGCCAATGCCTAAAATCGTGATCTCAAATACCATGCTCGCAAATGCGGCAGCTACAGGTCCAAGTCCAAATAAAGGCCTTGTGCTTATTACAACAGGCCTACTTGTCCAATTAAATAAAGATGAAATATTGAGCGTTTTAGGTCATGAAATGGGACATCTTCAAGGAAGAGACCCATTAATATTATTCAGTATAATCTCTGGTGAGTTTATATTAAGATTTACTGTCCTATTCCCTATTGTGATTATTAACCCTATACTGTACATTATCGTGGTTATGGCGCTTATTTTCTTTGTGGCTAAGTTCTTTGAAACCCGTGCAGACCTTTTATCAGCCATGAAAGTGGGCCAGCCAGATGTACTTGCAGAAGCTCTTAGAAAAATAGCATATCAAAGACTCCAAATGGAAAAAGTAGGATCTAAAATTCCAAAATGGTTATCATGGGACACCCATCCCCCTGTTTATTTCAGAATTGACAGGTTAAAAAATATGAGAACACCAGTAGAATCTAAAAACCCATTAAGACAATCAGCAAGAGACGTTATAAACGGTTTTATTTCTTCATTTAAATAAATTAGAAAAATAATTAAAATTTAAGAGGGGATTATTTTTTCCCTAATAGTTTGTAAAGCACCGCTTTCTGGGCGTGGAGCCTGTTTTCAGCCTGGTCCCATACTGCTGATTGGGATGAATTTAACATGTCTGCAGTAATTTCCTGTCCCCTGATAGCCGGTAAACAGTGCAGAATAATTGCATCTCCATTTGCCTTATCCATAAGGTTTTTATTTACCTGATAATCTGCAAATGCCTTAATTCGTTTTGAAGCCTCTTCTTCATCACCCATACTGATCCAGACATCTGTATAAACAGCATCGGCACCTTCAATTCCCTCTTCAATATCATTCATTATTTTAAGCTCTGCACCAGTCTCTTTGGCATATTCTTTTGCCTTTTTAAATATTTCAGCATCTGGTTCATATCCCGGAGGACATACTACATCCATATCCATACCCACAAATGCTGATGCAAATAATAATGAATTACAGACGTTATTTCCATCTCCAACAAATGCCAATTTAACATCAAAACTGTTTTTCTTTTCATATATGGTTAAAAGGTCTGCAAATGCCTGACAAGGGTGTTCCTTGTTTGTAAGACCATTGATAACTGGTACATCAGAATATCGTGAAAATTCTAAAACATCATCATGTTCCTTTGCCCTGATCATTACTCCATCAACATATCTACTCATAACTCTGGCAGTATCTTCCACTATTTCACCACGACCGAGTTGAAGGTCGTCTCTCGATAGATAAAGTGCGTTTCCGCCGAGTTGATACATTCCAACTTCAAAAGATATTCTAGTCCTTGTTGATGCCTTTTCAAAAACCATAGCAAGTGTTTTTTTAGCCAAAGGCTCTCCAGGGATTTCTCCTACTTTAAATTTTTTAGAGAGATCCAGTATTTCATTTACATGATCCCTGGCATCTTCCATTGATAAAAGATGTTTCATATTTTCACTCCAAATTGTATTCTTATGCTTGTTTATTAAGAAGATGTTTATTTAAATCATACTATATCTACTTTTCTCTAATTCTAAATGAATTATTTTCTAGAGAATTCAAGCCAAATAAAATAGTTTAATCTTTTTATTCAATTCATTATCCATTATAATCCAGTTTATTCTATTTCAATTTATATACTGAGCCATCAGGACTTTTCACATTGAAATAAGGTAATAAAATTATTACCTCTTGAATTATTTTCTGATTTCTTCCATGTGTTTAACTCGTTTCTGTACAAGATCTGTTGTTCCAACATCCCTTCTGTGGTAAACATCACCTTTTACGTATTTTGTAGCACCTTCACATAGCTTTTCAGCTTCTTCTATTGATTCACCAACAGCAACAAGTCCCAAAGCTCTTGAAGAAGAGGAGTAAACCTTTCCATCTTTTTCATTTACAGCAGCATAATAAACCTGAGCGCCAGCTTCGTTAATTTTAGCTTCATCCACATCAATTACCTGGTTTGAAACTGCATTTCCAGGATATCCATTTGGTACTATGTATTTGCAAACAGTAGCTTTATCTTCAAATTTAGCCCCTTTGAGATTTCCATCAACAATTCCTTCACAGATGTCGGCAAAATTAGATTTAAGCAATGATAAAACATTCATAGCTTCTGGATCCCCAAATCTAGCATTGTATTCTATGAGTTTTGGGCCGTCCCTGCACAGCATGAATTGTCCGTATAAAAACCCTTTATATGGCCCGACTTCTTTATTAATAGCCTTTACTGTTTCTTCCATTATTTTAACAGATTCATCATAACTCTTTTTATCTAGAAATGGCAACAATCCTCCTTTATCCGAATAAGATCCCATTCCCCCAGTTATAGGTCCTTCGTCTCCTTCAAATGCATATGGATGATCCTGGGCTGCAGGCATAGGAGCTATGTTTTTACCATCTACAAATGCTTGAACTGTAAATTCTTCACCCATAGCTCTCTCTTCAAGTACTACACTGGCATATCCACCCATTTTAGTATCTATTACCTCTTTGGCGTAATTTTTAGCTTCATCTAAATCTTTTAATTGCTCCCCAACAATCTTAACTCCTTTTCCACCGGTTAATCCTACAGGTTTAACAACTATATCTTCCCCAAATTCATCGATGAAATCACTGATATCTTCATAGTTATCAAAAACCCGGTAGGTTAAAGATCCTGGTATTTTATAGTTTTCAAAAAGATTTCTCATGAAAACTTTGTCTGTTTCAATTTTAGCTGCTTCCATGGTCGGTCCAACACAGCCTATGCCTTCTGCCTGTAAAGCATCAACGATACCCTTTTCAAGGGGAGCTTCAGGCCCAATTACAGCTATGTCTATTTTATTTTCCACTGCAAACTTCTTTACAGCTTCAATGTCATTTTCACTCCCTATCTGGAATTTAGATATCCGAGCTATTCCCGGATTTTTATTGCTCATAACTGAGTATAATTCTGCATTTCCTTCTATTACCTTACAAATAGCGTGTTCCCTCGCCCCTGTACCTACTACAAGAATCTTCATATAAATCCTCCTTTAAATAAGCATATGCAAATTAAAACTTTTAGACTGAAAAATTTATTTTGATACGGCTAAAAATTTTATCTCTATAAATTCCCCTTTTGTAAATTTATAAAAATAACTCTTATAAAAATGGTTTACTATTTAATAGATAAATCTATAGATAAGCTACTAAAGAATATTAAAATTATTGCTCATTATATGTATATCTAAATAGTAGTAAATATACATTTTAAATCAATATAATACATAAATATGCTGCTTTATACAAATATATCAAAATAAGACAAATATAAAAATTAAAACATTGATGCAAAGACCTCATTGCATGAAAGGAGATGAATAATGGTAAGTATACTGATAGTTGAAGATGAAAGCATCGTAGCATTAGATATAAAAGATAAATTAGAACATCTTGGTTATGATGTGCTATCTGTTGTATCTTCTGGAGAAAAAGCTATTGAAGAAGTTAAAAAATCCCAACCAGATTTAGTGTTGATGGATATTGTACTTAAGGGAGAAATTGATGGAATAGAAACTGCCAGACGAATACGTGAACGCTTTAATATTCCAATAATATACCTTACAGCACATTCTGATACCCAAACACTTGCAAGAGCAAAAATAACCGGACCTTTCGGCTATCTAGTAAAACCTTTTGTTGATAGTGAACTGCACAACGTTATAGAGACAGTTCTTTCCAAACAGCAGGAGGACTAATAAATTTAAATACATTCAAACCTATTTTGAAAGATATTAAACGAGATTAAAGCTTATAAATGAGATAATTACTAATTTAAAAGCTTGAAATGTTAAAACATATTTTAATCCATATTAATTTTATAGAGGATTATTGTTAAATTTATAGAAATAACACAAATATTGATTTTTAAACATGTGCTATCACACAAAGTTCAAAATGAGACGTACGGATAATATAAATTTAATTTTAAATATTAAATAAGTTGTAATTGATGATTGTTTTAACTATCAGAAAGAGCTTATATGAACATTAATATATCTAGAATAAATAAATATGAAAACCATCCAATAATATACATAAATTTTACAGGTGTTTATAATGAGAGGCGGAGAGGCACTACTTAAATCGCTGGAAAATCAGGGAGTAGATGTTGTATTTGGATATCCCGGAGGACAATTACTTCCCTTATATGATATGATTTACGATTCTGACTTAAGACATATTTTAGTAAGACATGAGCAATGCGCGGCTCACGCTGCGGATGGATATGCAAGAGCATCTGGAAAAGTGGGTGTTTGTATTGCAACATCAGGCCCTGGGGCAACAAATCTCGTAACAGGGATAGCAACAGCCTACATGGACTCATCTCCAATAATTGCTATTGCGGGACAGGTTCCAACAGGACTCATTGGTAACGACGCGTTCCAGGAAGTGGACACCATTGGGATGACAATGCCCATTACAAAACATAATTTCCAGCCTGTAACTTCAGTAGAAATACCTGAAATGGTTAAATCAGCATTTTATATCGCAGGCACTGGAAGACCAGGACCAGTAGTTTTAGATTTACCAAAAGACGTTCAGGAACAGGAATTAGATTTTGAAAGTGATGTCAAAATCAGCCTACCAGGATACAAACCAACCAGAAAAGGCCATCCCCTACAAATAAAAAGGGCAGCAAGCTTAATTGGAAGCGCTAAAAAACCAGTTATACTTGCAGGTGGCGGAGTTATCATATCAAATTCATCTGAAGAGCTTTTAAAGCTTTCAGAATTAGTTAGAGCTCCTGTAACAACTTCACTTCTTGGTAAAGGATCTTTCCCTGAAGACCATGATCTTTCACTTGGGATGCTTGGAATGCACGGCAGATTACCTGCTAATTTTGCTGTAGATAAATGTGATTGTCTGATTGCTGTTGGATGCAGATTCTCAGACAGGACAACAGGAAAAATAAGTGAATTTGCTAAAAATGCTAAAATAGTTCACATAGATATTGATCCTGCAGAAATAGGGAAAAATGTCGATGTAGATGTTCCAATTGTCGGCGATGCCAAGATCATTTTATCAAACCTCATAAGGGCTGTTTCTCAAAATAAAATGAGCAATAAAAGCATGGAATGGTTAAACCGTGTTAGAAACTTCAAACAGACATGTATTCCTAAAATGTCATTTGATGATACACCGTTAAAACCACAACAGGTTATAAGGGAGATAGCAGAAGCAGTTGATGATGATACCATCATGACAACAGATGTCGGGCAGAACCAGATGTGGATGGCTCATTATTTCACATCTAGAAAACCTAAAACCTTCCTATCATCTGGAGGGCTTGGAACTATGGGATTCGGATTCCCTGCTGCAATAGGTGCAAAGGTTGCAATGCCTGAAAGCGACGTCGTAGCCGTTGCTGGTGACGGCGGATTTTTAATGGTGTCACAGGAACTTGCAACCGTAAAAGAATATGATATTCCAGTTGTAATCTGTGTTTTAGACAACAGATATTTAGGAATGGTTGCCCAATGGCAGAACCTGTTCTACGAGAAAAGGCTGTCGCACACCCACTTAGGAGAGTCTCCTGACTTTGTTAAACTTGCAGAAGCATTTGGTGTTGCTGCAGACCGTGTGGAAAGACCTGGTGAACTCAAAGAAGTGCTTTCCAGTGCAATAAACTCTGGGGAACCAACATTAATCGATGTTACAATCGATCCAGAAGAAATCCTCCCAATGGTACCGCCAGGATGCGGACTCACTGAAATAGTTGGAGAGTACAAAACTGAATCTAACAACTCTGAAAATGCACCATATCGTGAAAAAGCCAAAGAAAGGGCAGGTGATTAATATGGAAGAACAAAGGACACATATTATAAGTGCACTTGTACTTCACAAGCCGGGTGTGCTACAGAGAGTTGCAGGGCTCTTTACAAGAAGGGGATTTAACATAGAAAGCATCACAGTTGGAACTTCAGAACAGGAAAACATCGCTCGAATGACCATAATTGCAAAAGGCGACGGGAAAGTCCTGGAACAGATTACAAAGCAGCTGAACAAGATCATAGATGTCATCAAAGTAAGGGACCTGGAACCAGATAATACCGTTAAAAGGGAGCTTTGCTTGATTAAAGTTCATTCACCAACAGAAAAATCAAGATCTGAAATTGTTCAATATGTGAACATATTTAGAGGACATGTTATCGATGTAAGCCCTGAAACCCTCACCATAGAGATGACAGGGGCATCTGATAAAATTGATGCTCTTATTGACCTTGTAAAAGGCTTTGGAATTAAAGAAATTGCAAGGACCGGGCCTACAGCAATGTCTAGAGGTGTTAAAACTATTTAATACACTCCAAATCCTCAAAAAATTCAAAGCCTTCAAAAACCGCAGGTTTTTGATGCCCCGAAATTCGTAAAATTTCGAGGGAATTTTTGAGGGTCATTACTATTTTTTATTTTATGCGCCATGATAGAATTTATCCTTCTAGTTTTCACAGCCGTTGCAGTGTTTATAGCAACTAATCTCGACGATCTTTTTGTTTTAATGATATTCTTTTCAAACAAAGAATTTAAGACCAAACAAATTATTTTAGGCCAGTATATAGGAGTTATGGCTTTAATCGCGATAAGTGCACTGAGTTACTTTTTACAGCTTGTTATCCCACTCACCTGGATCAGGTTGCTTGGCATACTTCCGATAATCATTGGGCTCAAAAAGTTAAAGGAATTAAAGGATAAAAAGGAAATCTCTGCAAATTACAATGTAAATGAAGGAAATAAAAGCTATTTTTCAAAATTTAGAAGTTCAAAATCACTTTTAGTCGCTCTTATTTCATTTATAAATGGTGGAGATAATCTTGGAGTTTATATCCCATTATTTGCAAGTATAAGCCTCAATCAGATGTTCATTGTAATATCAGTATTTTTGATAATGATTTCAATATGGTGCTATATCAGCTTTAATTTAGTAGAAAATCGCATTGTAGGCAATAAAATTAAAAAATACGGCCACATAATTTTGCCATTTGTCTTAATTTTCCTTGGAATCATTATTTTAGCACGCAGCTTCTAGTTGCGCCGTTTAATTTAACAGCGAAATATTCCATGATAAAATTTATAAATCCACGGTTCAAATATTGTAGTGGCATTAATTTTTTACCCCAGTTACGGGTAAATTTTAGTTTATTTGAAGTCATCGGAGGTTGAGAAAAATCTAAAAGATTTTTCGAACCACAAAATCAAAGATTTTGGAGGCACTAAATGAAAATATATTACGAAAAAGACGTAGATTTAGACGTTTTAAAAGATAAGAGTATAGCAGTTATAGGTTATGGTAGCCAGGGAAGGGCACAAGCATTAAACATGTCTGAAAGCGGATTAAATGTTGTTGTAGGACTTAGAAAAGGTGGAGCATCATGGGATAAAGCAAAAGCTGATGGTCTATCTGTATTAACTATGGAAGAAGCAGCATTAAAAGCAGACGTAATTCACATATTAATCCCTGACGAAATTCAGGCTGCAGTTTACGCCAACGCAATTGAAGAAGGGTTAGAAGAAGGCAACACCCTTTCATTCTCACACGGATACAACATACACTACAACTACATAAAAGCACCTGTAAACGTTAATGTTACAA
>JAEZKE010000149.1 GCA_023436175.1 Methanobacteriota archaeon | reverse complement strand
GTACCATACTGGAACAGGAGTCGCGAATATCCTTTGACGGGATATACACCAGTCCCAGTCCATCGAACCTGTCCAGTTTAAAAGACGTGTTTCCATGTGCTCTGGAGTCCATTTCATTTCGGCACTGGCTTCTCTTACTTCTGGTATGAGGTCTTTTACTGCTACAAACCACTGATTTTTAACCAGTATTTCTATTGGAGTTTTACATCTCCAGCATAATCCAACGTTCTGGTCTACTTTTTCCTGTTTTTTGAGGTACCCCTCATTTTTCAGGTCTTCAATGATCTGTTTTTTACAGTCTTTAGTATTCATACCGGCATATTTGCATGAAACGTCTTTCATTACACCTTTTTCGTCAAGTGCTTCTATTATATCAAGATTATATTTGTTTACCCATAAAACGTCAGTTTTATCACCGAAGGTACATATCATAACTGCCCCAGTACCAAATCCGGGATCAACTTCTTCATCTGTTATTAT
Organism: Methanobacteriota archaeon; assembly: GCA_023436175.1. Taxonomy (GTDB): domain Archaea; phylum Methanobacteriota; class Methanobacteria; order Methanobacteriales; family Methanobacteriaceae; genus Methanobacterium_D. Next base: position 55,609 of record JAEZKE010000149.1, on the reverse strand, counting down.
CTCAACGTTGCGCCCAAATAGAGGTATTTCTACTTTTTTTCCTGCCATTTCTTTATATCTTTCATCTTCAGGGTGTACAACAACAGCTACACATGCTGATAAAAGTTCAGGTCTGGTTGTTGCTATCATAAGACCTTTTTCACTTTCTTCAACTGGAAATTCTAGATAATTCAGGTAGGTTTCATTTTCATGGTATTCTACTTCTGCAAAAGCTATTGCGGTTTCACACCTTGGACACCAGTTTACTGGGTGAATTCCTCTGTAAATCAGTCCCTGGTTATACATTTTCAAAAAAGAAAGTTGTGTTCTTTTCATATATTCTGGAGTCATGGTCACAAATTCTCTGGACCAGTCCTGTGAAAAACCTAATGACAGCATCTGGGATTTCATCTGTTTGATATTTGTACGTGTAAGATCTACACACATTTCCCTGAATTCAGCTCTTGAAACATCTCCTTTTTTGATACCATGGGTTTCTTCTACTTTAACTTCTGTAGGAAGCCCGTGGCAGTCCCATCCTTGTGGGAAAAGAACATCATATCCCTGCATTCTTTTAAATCTTGCAATTATGTCTATATATGTCCAGTTTAAGACATGTCCCATATGGGTAGCACCTGTAGGATATGGTGGGGGTGTATCAATTATGTAGTTTGGCCTTGTTCCGTCACCTATGAACTTATATGTATTCTCTCGTTGCCATTTATCCTGCCATAAGGCTTCTTTTTTATGATCATAGTCCTTTGGAATATTGTCGTTGGTCATTTCACTTCTCCTTTATGTAAATAAGAATAAGTTAAAGTTAATTTGTTTATTAATTTAATTTTAATGCTATAACTTATTAGACTTAGACATGTAAATCATCATTTTAAATGGATTTTAAAGTTACGCATTGGTGAATAACCAAATGTTTTAAATTACTAATTTTAAATTAGTTTACATTGCTTTATATGATTAAATGCGATTTAGTAATTATCTAAATTTTATAAATCTAATAAATTATGTTATTCACTATAAAATGATGTTATACATTTACTTATTCATTGAGTAAAATCTACAGTTTGAAAATTGGAAGATTAATTCCATTAACATATATGATGGGATTATAATTTAAATGTAGCTTTACAGTTTATATCTTAAAAAATTTAAATAATATACTTGTAGCCATGATCTTTACTTTTTACAGATTATTTAAATCATAATTAAAATTTAAGAGTATATATTGCGGGTGATGATTTTAGATAAACGAATCCGTCTATTTAATTAATTATCGTGTTAAAACACATAAGCATTGTTTAAAATTATTTATTCACTCAAAATTTATTAAATAGTCAGAAAAGATATAATACTTTAAATTAATATATGGAATTGTGCTTTTATAGTCAGAGCATAATTAATTAAACTTACAATATTTGGGAGTAGTGTAATGATTTTAAATTAATTAAATCCACTATTTCACCATTTCATTAGAATAAATAGTCTAAAAATTTTTGTACATGACTATAAAAAGTATATTTCATAGGAGGGAGTAAAATGATGCCCAATCCCATAAATATTTTGCTGGTTGAAGATAATCCTGCAGATGCACGGCTCATAAAAGAAGTCTTTAAAGATACGAAAACTAAAAATAGATTATACGTGGTAAAAGACGGTGTAGAGGCAATGGCTCTTTTAAATCAAGAGATTGGATATGCAGATATACCAATGCCAGATGTTATTTTATTGGATCTTAATTTACCTCGTAAAGACGGCCGTGAAGTTTTAAAAGAATTGAAAGAAGACGATGTCTTAAAACGTGTCCCCATAGTTATTTTAACCACTTCCAGCGCTGAAGAAGATATAATAAGAACTTATAATAATCATGCTAACTGTTACATCACTAAACCGGTGGATTTTGACCAGTTCCTTAAAGTTATAAATTCTATTGAAGATTTCTGGCTTAAAGTTGTTAAATTACCTTCTAACTTAAATGAAGATTAAATGGGGTTAATATATGGAAGATAAGCTTATCAAGATTTTAATAATTGAAGATAATCCTGAAGATTTAAGATTAATAGAAGAAATGTTGAAGGAAGTCAAAAGTCCACTATTTGAATTACATTCTTCTAATAGACTTTCTGATGGACTGCGGTGTCTTGTTAGGAATGGTTTCGATCTTGTATTACTTGATTTGAGTCTTCCTGATAGTGTTGGGCTTGATACATTCCTCAGTGTTTATGAACAGGCTCCCGAGATACCTATTGTAATATTAAGTGGGTTCAGTGATGAAGGGACAGCTATTAAAGCTGTAGGTGAAGGTGCACAGGATTATCTTGTTAAAGGACAGGTTAACAGTCTTTTATTATCACGATCCATATCATATGCTATTGAACGTAAATTAATTGAAGATGAACTCATCAGACATAGGTATTATCTAAATGAACTGGTTGAAAAAAGAACAGAAGAATTAGAAAGTGCTAATAAATATCTTCAAGAAGAAATAAAGGAAAAAGAAACACTTATAGATGAAATATATAAGCGTATACAATTCACTTTGGAATTGATTTCGACTATAATAACTATAGATGCTTCTATAATTAAAGATGAAGACCCGACTGATTTTTATATTAAAAGCCAGACTCGTATAAACGCTATTATGCTACTTAATGAAATTTTGGACCAATCTGAAGATTTTGCAATGGTTAATTTTGATAATTATACTGTAGATCTTATAAATTATTTACTGGATGTATATGCAGTTGATAAAAATCTTGTTAAATTTAATTTAGATATGGGCGGGATTTTGATTGATATAAATACTGCAATTATCCTTGGTTTAATTTTAAATGAGATTATATCCGATGAACTGAAATGTGAATTCGTTGAAAACAGCGGTCATGAATCTGCAGGTCCGGATAGTTGTGAGCTAAACATAAGCTTAAAATCCTATGATGGGACCGTTAAATTGACTATGGATTATGATTGTATTGGGGAGAATATTGCTGAATCTAAAGAACTAAAATCACCATTACGATTTATAATGACAATATTGGAACATTTCGATGGTTCAATTGAACTCCTTGAAGATAAGAAGAAAATTAATCTCATTTTAAGGGAAATTAAAGTTTAACTATGCTTTAAAAATATGAATTTTTTTTGTTTCTACTAAATTTTATTTTTGAATATATCTGTTAATAGTCACTATTTTTTAAAGTTATACTTTAATTATCATGTGGCTTAATTTTAAATATATTTAAACTATGAATTTTTTTTTAACAATTTTATTGAATATATAATGGTGAAGTGCTAAATAAATTCCCTTATTTTAGAATATTTAAATTCTTAATTTTATGATTATGGAGATAAATTAATTAATCAACTATTTATATTCTCAATTAAATTTATTAGAACACTTTTAAATTACATAGTGCTTCCATTGTCATTAATATGCATGATACGGACTATATGTGGTGGTAAGTGAATAATATTAAATAATGGAAAGTATTATTAATAAGAAATAATATATTAACTAATTGAAAACTAGTGCATATAGATATAGATAGTTGCCTAGTTATCGCCTCCACGCATACATTTGCAGACCAATTTATAATTATATTTTGGTCTGCATATAAAACTTATTTTTTTTAAATCATTAAAAATAAAAACCGATTAGGGCAGTAGCAAAATTTGCAATTAAAGAAACCAAAAAGGCAACTTTATATTTCATTTGCAATAAAAGCGTGATTAATATGCTTTCTACAAAAATAACAGCTGTTTCAATGATATAAATGTTGTTTAAAATATTGTAGTAACTATATGTAGCTATTGTAAGTGTAAATGAGTTTATAAGTAAAGAATAAATAAAAAGCTTCTCAGGTCTATTTCTGGTAAAAAGCCATAAAATTAAAAATTCTACCATAACTGTGGTGAGTAATGCAGTCGGAAAATATATCACGTTTTCATTTAAATTTTCTTGATATAAGAATTATAACAATTGCAAGGATAGCTAAAATTGGAATAATAATATACCATAATTCAGGAGTCCAAATAGATTTAGTGGAAGGCTCTGGAGTTGTATTTTGATCTTTAAATATTTCTTCCTGCAAACTCCCACATATATATGTACTATTTTAGATGTCTTTATTTCAAGTTTACTGCCATTTACTGAATTATGTCAAGTATTATATGCACTGTATCAAGATGGTTATTGATGTTTACCTGTTTATAATATTCATGGAGTTCTATATTTGATTTTATTATATTTGGATCATTTTTAAAGGAATTGTCAATATCTGAACTACTCCTGCCCTATAATTTATTTTCATTGAAATCAGATTTTTTAATGGCATATACTGGAACTGTGCTGAATTTATAGAAACTGAAATTTATGGAATTAATTATTTCAAATGAGGGGGGGGGTGTTCCATTGATTAAAAAGATATAATTTTGATATTTATCGATATTATGAATATTATAATAAAATTTAACTTCTTTCGTTCAGGCTTCTATCATATCTGCAAATACAACTGAATAAAAAGTGGATAAAATAAAAATAGAAATAAAAGAAATGCCCAATTTCTTTTTCATGAACTCATCTTGTATTTTTAAGCTTGTAAATATGTAAGATAACATAAATTATTGTATTTTGAGATAATTCTTATTTATTAAAAGAAAAACCAGTTAATAATGAATATTATTAAGAGCAATATACTGTTCTAAAATTAGAAAGGCATAAAGGAGGTGAAAAGAATGGAAAAAATAACATTAAGGATGATTTCATCCATAACTTTTCACCAGGACTTGTTCGGCCCTAATTTAAACTAATTATCACAAATAAATAAAATTTTTCTATTAAATTGTGAATTATTTCACAATTATAATATGTATATGTGATCTGCAAAAAAAAGAGGTCTAAAAAAACCTATTTTGAGCTATATACTGTCTACCAGTATTTTTTTACCAGTGAAACTACTGTAAAAGTTATTCCTAAAACTAAGACAATAGTTGCTCCTGAAGCTAAATTGAAGATATATGAAAGCAATAAACCAATTACAGTTAAAATGACTCCAGTTATTACAGAAAATAACATCAATTTTTTAATATCGTAGGTAACCTGCTTGCTTATAGCAGCAGGAATGCTTAAAAGAGCAATTATAAGAATAACTCCAACTACTTTAATAAGAACTACCACGCTCAGTGCTATTAGAGACAAGAGGAGCATGTAAATAAATTCAGTAGGGATCCCTAACACCTTTGAAAATTCCTCATCAAAGGATATGGCTAAAAATTCCCTTCGGAATAGAAAAACAGTCGATATGATTATTAAATCTAAAATGGACATTATATAAAGATCAGAGTTATCTATAGTTAGTATACTTCCAAAAAGGTAACTGAAGAGGTCTGGAGCATTTCCTGGAGTTAAATTAATGAATATTATACCAATAGCCATACCTAAGCTCCATAATATTCCGATTGCGGTATCTTCACTAACTTTGACTCGTCCTTTAATTGCACCTATTCCCATTGCAGATGCGATACTGAATGGAATAGCAGCCAATACGGGATTTACACCTAGAAAGTAGCCAAGACCGACACCACCAAAAGCAGCGTGGGACACTGCTCCGCTTAAAGACACTATTCTTTTTATAACTACGTAGGTTCCAACAATTCCACATGCAATACTTACAAGCACCGCTGCTATGAAAGCTCTCTGCATGAATTGATATTGAAATATATTTTCTATCATTAATTATCGCCTTTAAATTATTATTTAAATTCATCTTTCATGTTCTCTTAGTACTCTATGGGGAATTCCATGGCTTATAAGTTCAAGAGGGCATTTATAAACCTCTTCTAATCCCTTTGCGGAACCTTCTACTGGGCCATGATAAAATAATTCCCTGTTAAGGCAGGCGATTTTATCAACATGGGCCGAAACAGCCCCTACATCATGGCTTATGAGTATTATGGTCATTTTGTTTTTCAATTGAGATAATAGTTCGTAAAATGAGTTTTGCATCTCCGGGTCTATGCTGGCCATGGGTTCATCCATTAGGAGAAGTTTGGGTTCTCTTACAATGGAACGAGCTATGAAAACTCTTTGCATTTGCCCGCCTGAAATTTCACTTATTTGTCTATCTCTTAATTTGTAAATCTCAACGTCTTTTAATGCTTTTTCAACCGCTTTTCGATCATCTTTTGTGTAACCTTTAAATAATCCATGATATCTACCAGAAAGTACTGTATCAAAAACATTAATGGGAAAATCAGGATCAAAAGAAACATGTTGAGGGAGGTATCCCATTAAATTCCTGACTTTTTTAGGGTCTCTGCCAAAAATTTTGACTTCACCAGTATCTGGGGTTAAGATCCCCATGATGATTTTAAGGAGGGTACTTTTTCCACCTCCATTAGGACCTATTATTGCCATTAAATCTTTTTCATTTATGGTGAGATTAATATTGTAAAGAGCTGATAATTTGTTAAACTTTTTTGAAACATTGCTAATTTCCACTACTTTTGAAACCATAATTTAACCTTCTAATTTTTATAAAATTGACTTGGAAATCTTTAGCGATATTTTACAGGTCTCAATAATAGTTATACTCTTAATAACTATAATTGACTTTTTAAATTTTAAAATTAATTTATGACCTTGAAAATGCTTTGGCAGTATTTTCCATGTTCTGCAGGTAATTTTCATCAAGGTCATTTACAAATACAACTTGTCCTCCAATTTGCGAAGCTACAGACTGCATATATTTTTGGTCGTACTGGGGCTCTGTAAACACTATACGTATATTGTTTTTTCGAGCAGTATCCACCATCATTGCAATCCGCTGAGGAGATGGCTCTTCATCATTAATCATTGCTGCTACCATAGTGAGATTGTACGCTTTGGCATAATAACCAAAAGCAGGATGATATACCAATATAATGGAGCTGTTTTTTTCTTTAAGGAGCTTTGCTGTATTTTTGTCTAACTCGTCAAGTTTCTGCAAATACTGGTCACGATTTTTTTGGAAATAAGCCTTATCAGCAGGATCTACTTGGGTCAAGCCTTGATATATATTTTCGACCATTATCCTGGCGTTTTTTGGATCTGTCCAGACGTGAGGATCCACTTCATCAGACTCATTTTCTGCAGTATTTGGTATTAATTTTATTCCTTTTGAGCAGTTCACAACAAGCATAGTGGGATTGATGCTTTTTATTTTAGCCATATAATTTGTTTCGAACTCCACAGGTGTTCCAACTTCTGCATACATTTTTGCATTTGAAATTCTGGTCAACTGGTTAGGTAATGGCTCATAGGTATGCGGATCTGATCCTGAAGGAACCATTAAAATTACATTTACTTTATCTCCACCAACTGCATTTACAAATTCTACTTCAGGGCCTATACTCACTGCTACATTTATTTTACCATTATCTGCTTCTTCTTGACTGCTTGCAGTAAAATAAATAAATGATCCTGCTACTAAAATTCCTGTAAAAAGTAATAATACAATTATTATTCTTCTCCTTTCCATTGTGAATCCTCAGAGGCTATTAAACTTCATACACTTTATTATTAGTCCTTATTAATATTTAAATATAATGTTAATAAAATTTAGCATAATCTTTATAGTAAATTATTAACTTATAATACAACATGCCAATTGTTAGTATATCTCTGAATGAAAAGTTACTTGAAGAAATAGATAACATAAAAGATCAAATCGGTTTTTCTGGAAGATCTGAAGTAATTAGGGCAAGTGCAAGGATGTTAATAGCAGATAATAAGGAAAAAGAAGCATTACATGGTGAGATTAACTCTATACTTGTTTTAATTCATAAACAGGAAGTTGAAGATAAGGTAACTGAAATAAAACATGACTTTGAGGATATTATCAATACTCAAATTCACAGTCATCTTAAAGACAGTACATGTCTTGAAATATTTATTTTAGATGGTTCTGCAGATAGAATTAAAAAGATTGCTAAAATGTTCCAGATAAGCCGTAAAATTGATTATGTTAAACTAATTGTAGTATGATGGTTCACAGTACTTACTTAGTTATTGAATACTTAATACTTAAATTTAAAAAGTTATGTATATTCTTATTTTAATGTAATATTTCATTTTGTCAAATTAAACGTATATGTTATTTATAATAATTAATATAAACCTAAAACTAACTATAAGACTAACTAAAATATAAATTTATTACGTATTAATTTACTTGTTAATAGGATTTGAAAAAATGAAAGTATTAATCATTGGTTCAGAAGGTATGTTAGGTCATGATTTAGTGGATGCTTTATCTGCTGAGAATGAAATCAGTACCACAACAATCGACACTTTGGATATTACAGATATTAATAAAACGATCAAAACCGTAAAAGAAATTAATCCAGATGTGGTAGTGAATGCTGCAGCATTTACCAATGTGAATGAATGCGAATCTAAATTTGATTTGGCATATAAAGTAAATGTACTTGGAACACGGAATGTAGCTGTTGCATGCAGCGAAACTGACAGTGCCCTCGTTTATATATCAACTGACTATGTTTTTGATGGTACTAAGGGCAGTTCCTACTACGAATATGATCAAACCAATCCTTTAAGCGCATATGGTAAAACTAAGTATCTAGGCGAGGTTTATACACGTGATATTTTAAACAAATTTTATATAGTTCGAACAGCATGGTTATATGGTTACCATGGACCTAATTTTGTTACTACAATGCTTAATTTGGCCAAAACAAATGATACTATTTCTGTTGTTAAAGACCAGGTAGGTTCTCCTACTTACACCGTAGATCTTGCAAATGCAATTGCACAACTTATTAAAAAGCCAGTCTATGGTATTTATCATGTTACAAATAGTGGGCACTGCTCATGGTATGAATATGCCAAAGAAATTTTTGATATAGCTGGAATTGATGTTGAAGTAAAGCCAGTTACCACAGAAGAGTTTCCTAGTCCTGCCTTAAGACCCGAATATTCAGTTCTTGAAAAGTATAACTGGAAAATGGAAGGTTTTCCAGAAATTAGAAACTACAAAGATGCTTTAAGTGAATATATGGAGCTATTATAATTAAGGGTACAGGAGGATAATAAATGAAAGGAATAGTTTTAGCAGGAGGTTCTGGTACAAGACTTTATCCAATTACAAAATCTGTATCCAAACAGCTGCTCCCAATTTATGATAAACCGATGGTATATTATCCCTTATCTGTCCTTATGCTTGCAGGAATTAGGGAAATACTGATTATTTCCACTCCTCGCGATTTACCTCTTTATAAAGAGTTATTAGGAGATGGAAGTGATTTAGGTGTTTCTTTTTCCTATGCAGTGCAAGATGAGCCAAGAGGGCTTGCAGAAGCATTTATAGTTGGAGAAAATTTCATCGGCGATGACAGTGTGGCTCTAGTACTTGGAGATAATATATTTCATGGCCACAGGTTTAGTGAAATACTAAAAAGAGCTGCATCACTCGAGGAAGGTGCTGTCATTTTTGGATACTACGTTAAAAATCCAAGGGCTTTTGGTGTAGTTGAATTCAATGATGAAGGCAATGTACTTTCTCTTGAGGAAAAACCAGAGAATCCAAAATCAAAGTATGTTATTCCGGGACTTTATTTCTATGATAATGATGTAATTGAGATAGCTAAGAATGTAAAGCCTTCTGCTCGAGGGGAACTTGAGATTACATCTGTAAATGAAGTATATTTAAAGAAAAAACAATTAAAAGTTGAATTGTTGGGCCGTGGAATGGCCTGGCTGGATACAGGGACACATGATGGACTTTTAGAAGCCAGTAATTTTGTTGAAGCTATCCAAAAAAGACAGGGATTTTTTATAGCATGTCTGGAAGAAATTGCTTACCATAATGGATGGATAAATGCAGAAAAAGTTCTTAAATTAGCTAAAACTTTAGAGAAGACTGAATACGGCAATTATCTTATTGAATTAGTCAATAACAATCGATTTTAGAATTCAAATTTAGAAAATTCAATTTAAGTAAATGGAGAGTCAATATGGGTAAATTTAAATTTATAAAAACATCTATTGAGGGTGTTTATATCATAGAACCTACAGTTTTTGGAGATGAGCGCGGTTACTTCATGGAAACTTACCATGCAGAAGAATTTGGAGAAGCAGGATTAGATTTTAATTTTGTTCAGGATAATCAATCTAAATCCAAAAAAGGGGTTCTCAGGGGACTTCATTTTCAGTATACCAAACCGCAAGGCAAATTAGTCCGTGTTATTAGGGGGGAAGTATTTGATGTGGCGGTTGATTTAAGAAAGGGTTCACCAACTTATGGTAAATGGGAAGGAGTTATTCTTTCGCAGGAGAACAAAAAACAGTTTTATGTACCTGAAGGGTTTGCACACGGTTTTTTAGTACTTTCAGATGAAGCAGAATTTACCTACAAATGCACGAACTTTTATGATCCCCATGATGAAGGTGGAATACTCTGGAATGACCATGATATAAACGTTGAATGGCCAATTGGCCAGGATATGGAAATTATTCTCTCTGAAAAGGACGAAAAGTGGAAAACATTCAAAGAAACTGAAACTGATTTTTAAATAAGATATGGGGAACAGATAATGACAAAGATACTAATTACTGGGGGAGCAGGGTTTATAGGAAGCAATTTTGTAAGGTATATGCTTAATAAATATGAAGATTACGAAATTGTGAATTTAGATGCCCTTACATACTGTGGAAATCTGGAGAATTTGAGTGGAATTGAAGATAATCCTAATTATACCTTTTGTAAGGGAGATATAACTGATAAAGAATTAGTTTTTAAAATTACAGCTGATATGGATTACATTGTAAATTTTGCAGCAGAATCTCATGTAGACCGCAGTATTGAAGATCCGGAGATATTTATAAAATCAAACGTACTTGGAACCCAGGTTCTTTTGGATGCCGCCAAAAAATATAATATCAAAAAATATTTGCAGGTATCAACTGATGAGGTTTATGGTTCATTAGGTAAAACTGGTTATTTCCGGGAAGATACGCCCTTATCTCCTAATAGTCCTTATTCTGCCAGTAAAGCCGGTGCTGATTTGATGGTCAGGGCATATAACAAAACATTTAATCTGCCTGTAAACATCACCAGATGTTCCAATAATTACGGCCCATATCAGTTTCCAGAGAAACTGATCCCTCTAATGATATCCAATGCCCTTGAAGATAAGCCTTTGCCAGTATACGGCGATGGAATGAATGTTAGAGATTGGTTACATGTTTACGACCACTGTTCTGCTATAGATCTTGTTCTCCATAGGGGGAAAATCGGCGAAATTTACAATATCGGCGGGAACAATGAAAAAAAGAATATAGAAATAGTAAAATTAATTCTTCAAAATTTAAATAAGCCCGAATCACTTATTAACTTTGTAAAAGATAGATTAGGCCATGATAGGCGATATGCTATAGATTCCAGCAAAATACAAAATGAATTAGGCTGGACACCAGAATATACCTTTGAAACTGGTATTGCTGAAACCATTAAATGGTATTTAGATAACCAAAAATGGTGGGAAAGGATAAAAAACGGCGAATACATGGCTTATTATGAAAAAATGTACAGAAATAGATGAGTAAATGGGAGAATAATTAGTCTCCCCATTATTTTGCATTTTTAGCTTCCTGATATAAATTCCCAGATATTTTTTCAAGTTTCATTATAATTTTAAATAAAGAACTCATTTCTTCATCATCTAATCCTTTAAATAAGGAGATTATAGATTGAGCATCCTCAGGAGTCCTCTTCTCCCAGTATTTTCGGCATTCATCTGTGGTTCTCAGTCTTAAAATACGCCGGTTGTCTGGGTCTCGTTCTATCTTCATAAAACCCCTTGCTTCCAACCGAGTTGCTAACTGTTTTACATTTTGATGGGTAGTGCTTAATGCATCAGCCACTTCCTGCATGGAGGGGTCATGATCAAATGCATTCTCTATAACAATCATCATTAACCACTGTTTAGTTGTTATTTTATCATCTGCTAACTTTTTATTGATTATATAGCCCCAACGTTGTTGGATTAAAAATAGAAATACTAATATATACTGCTCCATTTCAAACCGGTTAGGATGTCCTTTTAAATTTGAATCTACCATTTTATCCACCTGTAATTATGTGTATCTGTTAATAGTTCTGTCTCCAGATAGGTAATATATTACATTTTTATAACATTTACCTGTAGGCTATAATAAACTTTGCGCTTATGATCTAAAAATGAATTATAAATATTTCCAAAAAAAAGTAATGGGAGATAAAAACAATACCTTAAAGAACTTCAATCGAATCTAACCGGTATTATGTTATTTTAAAGCTTTTTACAGTTTGTTCAATTAAATAATCGTCTTTTTCATAGTAATCCCTGTAAACCATCAACTGCAGCTCGTATACATTTACATTATCCTTTGTAATGGTTGTCCTATCTATATAAAACGGCGCTGCAATATCGTTTGAAAATACTGGATTATTCTGGCATTTGTATACAGTCCTAAATCCAGTTATACCATCATAATTAATATCCTGCTCAAAAACTTCAGTTCCACCCCACCATGTACGTGTATGTACATCCTGGGTATTTTTATAGTCTTCAAGGGAGTTTCCAAACTCGTTACCAATTTTACCATACCAGACTATGGCTTCAACACTGTTTCCATATGTTAGGTATAATCGGGCATCTTTTCCTGCATTTTTATAGGATTGTCTTTCCCATACTGCAGGATAAATAATTGAAAAGCCTTTTCCAGAGAAATTTTTCATTTTAACACTATTTGAAAGATAGCTGCTGTTAAAAATTGACATAATTGATGGAAATATGTCATAATCACGAGTGACGTTTTGAGTTTGAGTGGTGTCCCTTTTACCTGCAGATTCAGCAGTAACGTTGAAATATGCTGATGTAGAATTTAGCGGAACATGGAACTCCTGTTTAAAGTATCCGTTGGAATCGGCCTTCAAAGTGATATTATTAATTACTGGATCATTAAAAGCTGTATCTACATAACTTTGAAGGTTAAGATTACTTCTTAAGGTCATATTTGAAATAATATGGATAGTAGCGCCAGGATCACTTCTACCTTTTAGTTCAAGACTTTCATTTCCATAGTTAAGTTCCTGCATAGGTTGGATGGAAAGGAATGTTAAAGGGCGTTGTATTTCCATGTCCTGAGAAACTTCATATTTTCCACGTACCTGTGAAATTACAGAAACTTGAGTATCAGTGACGTTAAGTGGAATGTTAAGATTATAATTAAAATTACCGCTGGCATCTACTTTAACAGGCACTTTGTTTAAGTTCAAATCGGCATCATACAAAAAAACTTGGGCATTTGGCTCTGATGAACCTTTTATAGTATATGCAAGAGTGGTGTTATCTATTTGGGCATTGGGTGTTTCTAAAGATAAATAAGTAATATCTGGAACCAATATTCCCGCGAGTAACATGAATATTACAGTACCTATACAAAATGCACTTAGCCCCAGCACTGCTTTATCAGTATTGCTTTGCCTGTTAAACCATTTTTTTAGCTTATCCATGTGACTCAAAAATCCATTAAAATTTTCAATTCAAAAGTTTATTATTGTATAACTATTCTGATATTTATTTTAATCTCATAAATTTTATTTGGAATCTTTGTGCCCTTTCCTGTATTCATGGGTAAATTCAGCGTCATAAAGTTTAGAAGGGGTAATATCACCAGGGTTAAGAACGTTACCTACCACTATAATTGCTGTCTTTTCAATTCCTGCTTCTTTAACTTTGAAAGCAATATCTTTTAGCGTGCCTCTAACCACCAATTCATCATTCCATGAGGCCTTCTTAACAACTGCAACTGGAGTATCTTCAGGGTAATGAGTTAAAAGATCGCGTGTAACGTTTTCAATCATGTGAATTCCTAAAAAGATACACATGGTGGCGTTGTGCTTTGCAAGTTCTTTGATGGATTCTGATTCTGGTTTAGGTGTCCTGCCTTCAGGTCGTGTTATGATAACAGTCTGTGATACTTCAGGCAGCGTTAATTCCGATTCAAGTGCAGCTGCAGTTGCAAATAAAGAGCTGACCCCTGGAATAATTTCGAAATTAATATTATTATGTCTTAAAAATGCAATCTGCTCTCCTATTGCTCCATATATGGATGGATCTCCTGTATGCACCCTTGCAATGGTTTTGCCCTGTTTTGTTTGTGTATCCATTATTTCCAAAATTTCATCTAAGTTCATGGAAGCGCTGTTATATATCATGGCTTCTTCTTTGGCTACACTTAAAACTTCTTTATTTACAAGTGATCCTGCATAAATTATAATATCTGCATTTTTTAATGCATTCTGACCTTTAACGGTTAAAAGTTCGGGATCTCCAGGTCCTGCACCTATAAAAATTACTTTTCCTTCCATTTCATTCACTTCTTTTTAAGTTTACGTTATTTTTAATTGAAATAGCTCCAAACGGACATTTTTGAACGCAAATTGAACAGTATCCGCACGAATGTGCATCAATTTTTACTTTACCATTTTCTTTAATTATGATAGTTCCCTCTGCCATGGGACATACCTCATAACAGATATGGCCGCAGTTATCTCCACCCTGGCAGATTTCTTCACTGACGACAGCAGATTTTGCTGCAAATCCGAGCCCTCTCTTTACTGCTTCTTTGATCCTGTAACCTGCAATGTGTAGTAATGTATCTCCAATTTGAGGATCAACATCCATGGATGCTAAACACGGATAATTATGATATCTACCTCCAGCCTCAAATTCGGCCTCATCAACAGGTACATTTTTCAATTTCTCTGCCACAAACCATGTTGAACCGCAGGGAGCTCCTCTTTTAACTTCGATATGTCTTATTAGATCATCAGCTTTAATTTCAAGTTTGGGTTTTCCAAAGTGCTCTACGAATTCATCTATATATTTATCTCCAACTGGCTCAAGGGAGCAGAATGGCTTTGGAAATACTATCCTGGCGTCGCATGTTTCACTTTCTATTTCCCTTTGAAGACCTGCTGGAATCTGTTTGGGATCATGTATCGGAACAATTATGGACTTTGCCCCAGTTTTAGAGGCAATGTATGGTATAATCATATTTATGTCGCCATATAATCCTAAAGAAAGGATTAAATCCGCTTTAGGAAGATTATTTGGGACATATTCACTGACATCATCTATAAATTCTGGTAAATCTTCTAAAACTTCATGTATTCCTATTATGGAAGATGCAAACCCCATTTTGGATATATGGTTTATAATACGTGACCCATATTTCCCTGATGTTAATATAAAGATATTCATTTTAATGCCCGCTGAAATTTAAAGATGATATTGGATGTGTTCCTTTTTAAAGTTATTTAATTGATTTGAAAATTATTAAAATTTAATTCTACACACCTGAAAAGAGAATTGGTTAACTTATGATTATTTCTTGATTATATAAAAATATAATCAATTTTAGTCCAATATTTGTAAGTATATGGAATGTGTACTTTCATGTCTTGGATCTAATTTTACATACTATAAAATCCTTGTTTTCATATACCACTTTGGCATATTCTGGTATAATCCTGTGGATATCTTTACTGAAATACACCAATCCTCCAGGTTCTGCACGATAAAGCTGATTTTTAGAGGAAAATTTTAATCTTTTATCGTATACTATGTAACCTATTTTCTCTTTAATTAGTGATGATTGACTAATTTTACCAACCAGCACGCGGTTATCTTTTGAAAGCGGCTGCATGGTATCTGCCACCAGAAACATTCCTGAATAATAATTGGATATCACTACTCTTTTGTTTTTATCCCCATTTTTATTAAACCAGTTAGCTAAATCTATTTCCGAGGATGAAGGAGGGGCTGTGTTTATGGTTCCAAATTCTGTTTGAGCCCCAAATGTAGCTATCTTAGGGTTACCTGCTATTAAGGCTCCATTTACTACAGCAAATAAAAATATTATTCCCAATATTAGATGCCCTACTGGTAAAACTGATAATTTCTTTTTTCTTATCCAGTTGTAGATCTTATACAGGCCAAAACCGCCCAGTATTGAAAGAGGCAGCAGTAAATAGATAAGGACCCTGTAGGATATCATATTAATCCCAAACCAGTTTATTTTACTAAAAACGAACATGGCAACTATCCATACTATAATTAACACATTTTTACTGGCTACTTTTTTAGGTAAATGTGGTCTAAATGACACAATTCCACCTATAAATGCAAATATTATAGTTATAATGCCTAACTGACGCACATAATTAATCAAACTGAGGGGTTGATTATAATCATAAGAAATTGAATCTCTATATCCTGTTACAGCACCTATTCCATTTTGTACTATAGTATGTACAACATTTGGGTCTAAAACTATAATCACCGCTGCTGATATGAATGATAGGAAAATTGGAGGCATTATCCATACAATATACCTGCTGAAAATGTGCAAATCTCTGTTTAAAATAGATCCAATAATAACAAACGCTGTTATAGTTAAGAACAATAAAAATGCTGCTGATTGATGGACGAGTACCATAAGAATGAGCATTAATCCTGATATTAAAGCATATTGGTGGTTATTTCTTTTTAGGGACATGTAAAAGAAATATACAGCAATAGGAAAAATGATCAGTGCTATATTCTCAGGAATAGGCAGGACAATTCTGTTAACAAGATTACTTGCTAATATTAAAAAACCGGCAGATATTCCTGCAACTAATCCATAAAATTTGTATCCTACATATGAAACTGATA
Source organism: Methanobacteriota archaeon (assembly GCA_023436175.1). Lineage (GTDB taxonomy): Archaea > Methanobacteriota > Methanobacteria > Methanobacteriales > Methanobacteriaceae > Methanobacterium_D. The sequence goes on along the minus strand of JAEZKE010000149.1, from coordinate 38,857 downwards.
ATACGATACCAAAAGCTATTAACGGCTGCAGGTAGCGGGCTATCTGGAAATAATTTATTTTGGTGATGGATCCAATAGCCACTATAAATAAATGGAATAACGGGACGTAACCTATTTTTTGCGGTCCATTTTGCAGACTTATCAACGGATCTGTAAGTGTTAACCCATAATTGGCATACACCTCTGCAATATGTACATGATGGAGGATGTCCCAGCTTAAAGGCCATCCATAGTGTAATGTTGGAATTAACCCTATAAAAAACGCCATAATTGAAGGAATAAAAATTAAAAAATTCTTATTAAAGTTTTTATTGATCATTAAATTAAATTGGATATTTTACTATAAAAAACATGTCCAATAATAACTATAATTATAAATTCCTTAAAAAAATAGTTCTGTATTTAATACTCATTTTCCTCGTTGTTTGATGTCATATTCGGGAGTACTGGTAATATCAGTACGAATAGCATAAGTAGGATTAGTTACAACTCGATTTATCATTCTAGACATGGAATCTAAAATTATGCCGGTAAATGCTAAAAATCCACCTGCCAAGGTCATCATTATAGCAAGAACTGTGGGGAGCAAACTTTTACTTCCACCACCTAAATAATTTCCAAAGAACATAAGGCCTAATACTACTCCTACTATAATAATTATAGCTCCTGGTAATGTAAAATAATATAGGGGTCTTTGAAATTCAAGATCATTTATTACTCTCATCAGTACACCTATACCGTGACTTACAGGATTTTTTGTAGAACCATCAACGTCGTATCTAACGTTAATTTCAACTTCTTTAATTCGCAGTCCTGCATTTGCAGCGTCCATTAACATTTCACTTTCAATAGCAAAATCAGAACGACTGAATCTGAAAGCAGGTATTGTATGCCTTGCAAAGGCCCTGAATCCACTTTGACTATCTGTAATATCAAGGCCGCCGTTTAAATTGGTGGCTTTATCCAGTACAGTTTGGCCAATACGCCTGTAAGATGGAGTGTCTTTTTTATTTCCATTGACGTATCTACTGCCGTTTACTAGATCTGCATTCCCGTTTATTATGGGGGTTACAAGTTTTGGTATATCTTTAGGATTATGCTGTCCATCAGAGTCTATAGTAATTATGATATCAAATAATTTAGCAGCTTCAAAACCAGTTTTTAATGCGGCGCCCTTGCCTATATTGAAAGGATGACTTATCACTTCAGCTCCTGCCAGTTTGGCAATCTCTGAAGTATTGTCAGTACTGCCGTCGTCGATAACAAATACATTGTCCACGTATTTTAAGGTACTTATTACAACGCTTCCAATGGATATCTCTTCGTTGTAGGCGGGCAATATGGCTGCTATTTTTATTTTAGTCATTTTTTCCCCTTTATCTAATACTGATTTTTGATTAACAGCTTAAAACGCTAAATACTAATTGATTCATATTTTACATATAAATAATTTGTTATATTGGTTAATACTGTTTTATGAGTTAGTATATCCAGTAATAACCTGTTTTAAACTGTTTTAGATCTGTGTATTACAGTTATAATTCCTTTATTTGTGGAATTAAGGCCACAATATGTCTTAGTGTACTTATTAATTAGTATGGTGCATTTGTGATATTATAATGTATTATTTTTTTTAATTTAATGATTAAAAGCTTAAATACGGTTTTAATCCTTTTATATAAAACTATTATATTTTTTTATTATATATAAATTCACATCTTTTTTTATATACAAATATAAAGATGTTATGGGATTCACAAAAGTAATTTATTATTTTATATATGTCTAACGAGATTTAAAGTAACTCTAATAACTTTATGTCAAAACTTATCGATTTTAAATTTTTTATAGCATGTAATACTTAAATTTATTTTTTTATATACGATAATAATGTTTATTAATCACATATTACATATTAAAACGTATAATTACCTTTTATATTAGTTAATACAAATTATTGTTAAGTTTCTACGAGTAACTTTTATATATGTTAGAATTAAAACAAAACTACTCCTTTGAATTTATATGGGTGTATCAATGGACAGAATAGATGCTAAAGGCGCGCTTGACTTAGGATCAAGCTTTTATGGTCAGGGAAAACCAGAAAAAGCGATTTCATATTATAAAAAAGCATTAGATTTGTTTGAGAAGACAAATGATCTTCAAGGAGAAGCTGATACTCTTCTTGAGATAGGAGATGTATACCTTGAATTAGATAATCTTGAAGAAGCGCAGAAATATTATAACTATGCATTAGATCATTACAGTAAAGTTAAAGACGGGACTGGAGAAGGCTACGCGCTTACGGGATTAGGTGTTATTTTTGAGAAATACGGTGATTACGAAGAGACCAGAGAATATTATGAAAAAGCCATAAAAAAATTTCAGAAAGTAAAAGACTTTAAAAGGGCTGGAGTGGTTTCGAATCTTGTAGCTAATACTTTTAAAATGCAGAATGCCATCGAAGACGCTGTAATAGATTATAAACGTTCTTTGGAGTTATTTAAAAAAGTTAGAGATTATGAAAGAGAAGAACGTGTTAAAAAGACGATGGTAAGTCTTGAACCCATACGATCTAAGGTTAAGTCATCTAAAAAAGAGATATTGATACTGATTATTTATTTAATAGTTATTTCAGCAGTAGAAGTTATTATTGCGTATAATAATGTGGAATTAGGCTTGGGTTTAGAGTTTATTATACTTTTCGCACTTTTAGTTACTTCTTCTATCCCAGAATCATATAATTTTTCAAATCTTTTAAGGTCAATGATGATTTTACCGTTGATTAGAATTATAAGGCTTACTCTTCCAGTTACACAAGCAAATCTTCTTAGTCTGTTTATTGTAATAGCTTTTCTGCTTTTTGTTACTTCAGTTACTATAGTAAGGACACAAAAACTTAACAGAAAAAACATTGGGTTAATTTTAGGTAATATTCCAGTTCAAATTATTATAGCTTTAAGTGGTTTTCTTTTAGGGTTTATTGAATATATGATTCTAAGGCCTCAAGCTTTAATTTCTTCCTTTACTTTAGAATCAGTTTTAATTGGAAGTATAATCCTTACAATATCCACAGGATTTGCAGAAGAATTACTATTTAGAGGAATACTTCAAAAAAATGCAGAGAATGTACTTGGGAATATATACGGAGTTATATATGCATCTATATTATTTATGGTCTTTCACATTGGTTGGTACTCTAGTTTAGATGTTTTATTTGTATTTGGAGTATCAATGTTTTACGGATACATATTTCAGAAGACAAGAAGTTTATTTGGAATTACATTATCTCATGGTATATGCAATTCCGTTTTATATTTGATTATGCCATTTACTTTCCCATGGGTTATTTCTTATTTAACGTTTTGAGGATATTTTTTAAGGATGTCCTATCTACATGTATATTATATCATAAGCGGGTTGAGCCTCATTTTTTTGGCCTTTAGGATAATGTACATAATCCATTCTTAAAACGAACCTACTGTTTTCATTTATAATATTAAATGTTCCATTCCATTCAGTTATTGCACCATTTATTTTGAAAGTTCCATTTACTTTCCCGCTTTCACTTGAGAATGTACCTGTCCCGGTCCATGCAGCACATGTCATGTTTAAATTGCCTGAAAATTTAGTTTCAAACATGGCCTTTTTAAAATCACCTGAAAGAAGTGCCTGGATTGTGTCATATGTAATTCCAATATTATTTATTCTCCCAATACAATTGAGACCTTCTTTTGTATAATCGAGAGGACTTTCTGCTTTTTCAGCCCCTGGGAGTTTTAGTAATAGGGTGAAATCACGGCCCTGTCCCTGAATACTATAATAACCTGCTAAAGACCCGCTACTATTAGAACTTGGCGGTATCCATACATCAGAAGTGTAATTATATGGAATCATATCAAATAAAACCCCTTCTAAATCACCGGTATATGCCGCAACCCCTGAAATAATGATTAATGCGGCAATTATGGGCAGTATAACTCTATTCTTTTTATTTTTTTTAGGTTTATGCTGTTCAACATATTTCAGCTCGCCGCCGCACTTACAGCTTTCAAAGTCTTCTATGGATTCTCCTTCTTTAAGTCTATAGATGCCTTTACATTTTTCACATACTATAATATCTGGATTTTGTGATTTCTTCATTTAGGAACTCCATATTGATTTGACGTTTAAAGCTGTAAATTTCAGGTTGTTGTTTTCATAAGTGTTGTTTTAAATGGATCTATTATAACAACGTGACATAGCTCAGGAATTTCTAAGAAAATCATCTTAACTCTTCCATCTGAATCTACCATTAACAGTATTTGCTCATGTACGTATGAATCACCATTTAAGAATAGCTGAAGTTTATTGATATCGCTTCCAATATACAGGTTATTATCTTTGATAAAATCGGGGAGAGTGTTTACCGTTAGTCCAGGATACTTTATAATGTAATATCTGTCATTGGGTTGAGGGTTAAGGGTATTAGACCATCCCTGTATTCTTTGTTCTAAAGTTGCAGTTGGGGCATTAACGGTTCCATTTACGAGTTCTTTCCACGTTAAAATATTAATTTTTGTTCCTGAAGGTAATTTTTCATTTCCATAGCCTGCAAGATTACTTAAGTCAACTGTTACTGAACTTTTTGGCTTTATGTACATATCAGAATAGAATGTTTTTACGCCTCCGTTTTTAAGGGTTACGTTTTCATAAATAACGTTCATATGAACCCATGTTGTACCGTCATTGTAGTATGTTATTTTAGTAGCTGCAGCAACTGGAGTACCTGTGGTAACCTGATTTTGAGTACCATAATAAACTGTTACCAATAGAGCTCCTAAAACAATCAGTACAATCAATGCAGCTGCTACCTTTCTATTTTTTTGCATGTATGATCATCCCTAAATTATCGTTATAATCCTATAAGCCACAATGGCTACAAATACTAAAATGAGCGGCACTATTACAATATTAGATCCCCGGACAAATGAATTCATTCGCTTATTTTTATCTGATTCTGCACCTAAAATTTCCTTAAGTGCCAAGAATATAATCAGTGCGGCCACTACAATTATACTGTAATCCATAATCTGTGCGGTTGGTATTGCAGTAGTCGTATTTGTCAGAGTTGAGATCATTTATTACCTCCAGATAATAATTGTTTCCACAATATTACATATAATATTTGTTATTTTTCATTTTCATAAATATATTTATGTTAATTAATGGTTACATGAAAGTATGCAAGCCTGCAGTAATAAATTTTATTTATTAGAGTAGTAATTACAAATTTCATAAAATTAATGAGATTTAACATGGATAATTGTTGTAAATTATAATTAATTTAAAATTAAATTTTTTAGATAAAATAATACAACAATAATTTGATAATATAAAATTAAACAGCATTTCAGATAGTATCAGAAATTATTCTTAAAATATATTAATATGAATTAAATGAGTATAACCTTTTGAGATTAATTAAAAATTTCAAAAATGAAATATGTTACCCAACGTTAATCCACATGTGAAGAGACCTGTAAACATTATTCTCGTCAGGCAGCTTGTACAGTAAAAATTCTATCTCCTGATTTTGGCCAGAATTAGATGGAACAAACGTAAAAGGTTCTGAATAGATTTGATTATCAGATAAAGTTATATTCTTTTCATCTATGGTCTGATTGTTCAGTTTTACCATTATTTTATAGTTAACAGGGGAATACTCATGATTAACAATTCCAACTGTTACATTTCCAGTTTGTCCAACAGTTAAATTGTGGGGATAATCACTTACCTTCCCGTTTTGCCCTAATATATAAAATTCTGTGAACTTTTCACCTTCCTTGGGGACCATTACATAAGCTGTAGCAGAAACTGCAAGAATGATGGAACTTACAAGTATAATTGATAAAATTTTATCTGTTCCTGACTCTCTTTTGAATGATTCAACAGTCCTATTGAAATAACACTTGAAATCAATACTGAATCTTTCATCTTCATGCAACATCAACCTTCGACTATAAGCAATAATGCTCATTAAAATTGTGAAAAGTGATAAAGATATGAATATAGATTCTAATCTAATTCCAAATGGAGTATAGTTTAATAGAAGACCAATAAGGGGAGTAACTACTATACTTAAACCAAAACTAAGTGCAATCCGTTCAGTACCACTCATATCCTGCTTGTTGGGGAATAGTGCTGCTATTAATGAATATCCTGGTGCAAATAAGAATAATAAAAGGCTAAATATGCTTCTAAAAACAGTATTATTCAGTGCTGGAGTTAAAACAAAAATTACGCATAAAAAGGTGAGTAACAACACTAATATAATATCTATAGACATAAATCCGCGTTTCTCATTCAATTTATAGTATTTTTCAGCGTATTTCAGCTTGCCGCCGCAGTGGCATGATCTAAAATCTTCTAAAGATTCTCCCTTTTTAAGTCGATAGTGGCCACCACAGTTTTCACATATGATATATTTGCTAGTACTGCTTTTAGATTTTTTAGAGGTTTTTCCTTTTGTGGAGCTTTCTTTTCTTTTTGGTTCGCATTTGGACATAAGATTAATTTCAACATATCTTAATTTACCACCACAGTGGCATGCTCCAAAGTCATCTAAAGACTTTCCTTTTTTATGTTTATAGTAACTTCCACAGCTTCCACAGACTAAATATTCATATGATTCTTTAGACGCTCTAAATCTCTGGATGTATCCTAATGCAGCAAAAAATAAAGTAGTTATAGTTAAAATCATCAATATAGTTTTAAATGAGATGCTAATGTAATGGGCAAATGAAATTAACAAAAATAGGATAATTATACTTATTAAAATGCTTATTAAAATTTTGCTGATTAATCCTCTATTTTTAGCAGATAGTACTGTTAAAACGGAATATCCTGGTAAAAAGAAGATCATGAACATATATGGAATTACAATTTCAATATGTCTGTTCAACGATGGAATTGTGATGCAGATACTGAATATTATTGTAAGTAAAATCACTGAAATAATGTCAATGTTATTTATTCTCTTCATTTGATGCCTCTAAACCACGATCACAGTTAAATTTAGAATTGCTATTAATCACTTGATAAAATATTACATTTATCCTATTTAAAAGTTGATTAATAATAAAAAAATCATTTTAAGTACTATTTATTTCAATAAAACTTGAATAATAAGCGATTTAAACCTTAATTTGCTGCTATTGATATACAATGACACTTTTTTACTTAAAATTTTAAAATATGAAACTTATTCAGTTTATTTTGTTAATGTATATGGGTTGGAAATTAGCTCTAAAAATTGAAAAGATACAGAATTAAAAAATAGATTTTACATATTTCAATTAATTAAAAAGTTTTTAATTTTATCAAATTAAACTTATAAAAAAGTTATATTACGTCTAAAACCCCTGAAAAATTTTAGAAATAAATTAAAGATCTTTTAAATTCAACGTTTTTACCAATAATCTATTAAAATTTATTGATAACAATTAAACTATCTTTAAATTAAAATATATTGAATCTATTAAATAATGAAATTAAATCTAAGTTTCAGATTTAATTTTTAAATTTTAAGAAATGTAATTTTAATAATTTAAATAAATTAGTTCATAGAACCTCCAATTTCATGAAAAAATTACATAAAATTTTATTAAATCCTTGTCATTGTGATTATATTTTAGAATAACATTTTTTCTTTAGGAATAACATTTTTTCATATTAAACATAAGTAATTAAAAACTATTATTATGATCTAAGTATTATATATGTATAAATTTTGTAATAACTTCCTTTTTTTGCAAATAAATAGATATTAAGTTAATGCAATTTCTTAATTTTAAGATTAAGCTTATATAATAAGATAAATACATTAATCTCGACGTTACTTAATTGGTGTATTTAAATGCTCAAAAATCAAATTCATATAACTGTTGATGTGGAAGAATGGTTTCATTCAAACTGGTTTGATGTTTCTGAATGTATCAAAAAACATTACGATGGAGTATACCCTGAAAGTGATGTTTTAAATACAACAGAAAAATTAGTAGAGATGTTTAATAAGTATGATGCGAGAGCTACATTTTTTGTATTAGGTGAAACTGCAGAAAAATATCCTGAGATTATGGAGATTTTAACTGCAAGTGATCATGAAATAGCTTCTCATGGATGGTTTCACAATAAAAAATATGAAGATATCAAAGAATTTAAAGATGATATTTTAAGGTTTAAAACTGAAATTCATCCAGATGCTAATGGATTTAGATTTCCTAATTTTGGTTATTCAACTGAAAAATTTAAATTTCTAATTAAAAACGGGTTTAAATATGATTCATCAATTGTACCTTGTTTAAAAATTCCCGGATGGTATGGGAATTCAAAAGCCCCTATAAAACCTTATGATCTAAATTTGGATAAAGGAATGGCTATAAAAGAATTTCCTATGACTGTACTTCCTTATTTAAGGCTACCTGGTGCTGGAGGGTGGTTTTTAAGAAATGCAGGTTACCACTGGACCAAAAATGTGGTTAAATTTTCGTTGAAAAGAACTGGTTACGGTATGATTTATATCCATCCATGGGAAATAAGTGACTCAAATCCATGTATTAAAGATATTCAATTCCATGTTTTTAGAAATACAGGTCAAAAAACCTTTGAAAATCTTGAAAGACTGATAAAGACATTTTCGAAATACAATTTTTCAACAATTTCAGACAGTTTAAATTTAAACAGTGGAAATGCAAAATGAACAGAAAGGTACTTGTTACAGATGCACAAATGAGAAGTTCACTTGCAGTAATACGATCTTTGGGAAAAAAAGGTCTTAATGTAACTGCTGGCGAAGAAACACGATTTACTACTGGTTTCTTTTCAAAATATTGTAATAATAAAGTTGTTTATATTAATCCTATAAATGAGGAAGAAAAATTCGTTGAGAAAATTCTGGATACGGTTAAAAATAATGATTATGATATTGTATTTCCTGTTGCAGATAATTGTCTAAAACCTATAATTGAAAATAGGAAAGAATTTGATAAATATACGAAAATAGCCCTTCCTGATAATGAAACATTTATGAAAGCTTATGATAAAGGAAATACTTTGAAGATTGCCCTAAAAAATAACATTCCATGCCCTAAAACTTATTTTAATATTGACGAACTATACGAAAATCAAGAGAAACTTAACTATCCCTTAATTATAAAACCAAGGATAAGTTCTGGAAGCAGAGGGTTTAAAACATGCCGTTCATTTGATGATCTTATCTCCAATTACAAAGAACTTCAAGAAAAATTTGGCGCATTACTGGTTCAAGAATATATACCCTATGGTGGAGAAATGGGTGTTTACACGTTATTTAACTTTGAATCAGAACCTAAAGCAGTTACTGTACAGCAGCGAATAAGATCATATCCTGTTTCCGGTGGACCAAGTACCCTCAGGAAAACCATAAAAAATGAAATCTCAGAAGAAGCCATTAAAATTGGATTTAAACTTTTAAGGGCTATGAAATGGTCGGGAGTGGGAATGGTGGAATTTCGAATCGATGGAAGAGATGGATCCTTGAAGTTGATGGAAGTTAATCCTAGATTCTGGGGATCTCTGCAGCTTTCAATCTTATCCGGTGTGGACTTTCCTTACATGCTTTACAGATTATTTATGGATGGAGACGTTGAACCTGTCATGGATTACAAGGAAGAAGTTTACTGCAGGTGGCTTCTGCCTGGAGATATTTTATGGTTTTTAAATGCTCCAAATAAATTAAAAAACGTAAAAAAATTTTTAAGATGGGATACACAAGATGATATAATATCAAGGGAGGATATTGGGCCAACTTTTGGTTTTTTTGTTGCTACTTTACGTTATATTTTTGATTTAAAAATGTGGAAGTTTGTGTTGAGGAGATAAAAAATGATATATGATTTACACATACATTCAAAATATTCTCCAGACTCTTTACTCAAACCGGAAAGGATAATAAAGGTTGCAAAAAATAAAGGTTTAAATGGAATAGCTATAACTGATCATAATACCTTAAAGGGAGGACTTGCGGCTTCAAAGATTAATAAAGACCCTGATTTTGAGATTATCGTTGGTTCAGAAATAAGAACTGAATATGGTGATATCTTAGGATTTTTTTTAAATGAAGAGATTGAGGGTCGAATCTTTGAGAATGTTATTGATGAAATAAAATCTCAAGGTGGAATAAGTGTTTTAGCACATCCTTATAGACATTACAATACTCCTGAAGAGATAATTACCAATGTTAATTTGGTTGAAGGTTTTAATGCCAGATCAAAATCAGTTTGTAATATTAAATCTCTTACACTGGCGAATAAATTTAATAAAGCTCTAACAGCCGGAAGTGATGCTCATTTATATTTTGAAATAGGTATGGGATCGATTATTACAGAAGAAAATATAGAAAAATCATTAAAAAACGGAAAAACGAAAATTAAAGGTAAGGAATCAAATTATTATTTGGTTCATGGGTTAAGTGTTTTGATAGAAAAAATGAAATTAATTGGTTAAATGAAGTTATATATTAAAATTCGTGATTTTCGATTTTATAAAAAAATGAAGGGGTTACTATGAAAATTTTAATTACATCCACAGTTGATCTTCACAAGTCTCAACATAACAGACCACATCAATTTGTGAGATATTTATCAAAGAATCATGATGTAACTGTATTGACTGTTAATGATTGGTGGAAAGGAAAACAAGCTGATCTAGAATCCTATTCCTCACACTTTAATGAGTTTTTTAAAGGAGTAAATTTCCATTATTTAACTGATAGAAAAATTTCGCCTGTTATTCAGGAAGTTCTTTTCACTAAGAAGATTAAGGAATTATCAAAAGAAGATTTTGATGTACATTTAAGTATGGCAGGGTTAGCAACTGGTTATAGGGCTTCAAAACACTTCAAGACAGTTTTTGATCTTGGTGATGACGTTCCAGAGATGATTGAAATTTCTACACAAATACCTGGTTTTTTAAAGCCAGTAGGTAAATTTCTAGGTAATTATTATATAGATAAAACTATTAAAGCTGCAAAAAAGGTTACATTGACAACTGAATCATTGACTGATGTATTTAAAATTCATCCAGATAAAGTTGAATTGATATCAAATGGGGTAGACACAAATGCTTTTAGATACGAACCTAATGCAAAGAAGGAATTAGGATTGGATGGATTTATAGTTGGTTATGTGGGTGTTTTAAGAGAATGGATTGATTTGAAACCTGTTTTTGAATCTTTAAAGCACTTGAATGAAGATGTTCGATTATTAATAGTTGGAAGTGAAGGTTTATTTGAAGAAAATAAACTACTGGCAAAACAAATGGGCGTATCTGATAGAGTTATATTCACAGGAATGGTTCCATATTCACTTGTACCTAAATATATCTCTGCAATGGATGTTGGTATAATCCCCTTCAAATTAAACAGTGTTTCTCATAATGCTCTGCCGCTTAAACTATTTGAGTATTTTGCATGTGAAAAACCGGTTATATCCAGTAAAATAGGCCCCGTAAAATCAAATTTCTCAGATTGCGTATTGTTTGCGTCTGATTTTAAAGATTATATTAATAATATCAACCTTCTTTATGAAAATGAACAATTAAAAACAGAATTAGGGAAAAAATGCAGATCAATATCTGAAAAATATTCATGGGAAGAAATTACAAAGAAACTAGAGGAAATTCTTATTGGTGTAGCTTATGAAGATAGTAATAACATTACTAATAGATCTATCAAAATTAAACCCGCAGAGATCTCCTCATCTGTTGAATCATCTATCAAAGAAACATGAAGCATAGTATTTTACACAAATGCAAAGCAGTTAAATAATTGAAGCTAATATTTTCATGAAATAATTGAGCAAATTTAAGGAAATTGAAAAATAGCTAAAATTATTTAATAATTACTAAAGAATCAAAGTGGGCGTAATAAATGAAGATATTAGTAACATCATTGCCAGATCTAACAAAATTAAATCCTCAAAGACCCCATCATTTGCTTAATCATCTTTCGAGGAAACATGAAATTAATTTATTTTGTGGAAATGCCTGGTGGTTAGAGGATTCAAGTGATCAATATTTAAAAGACGCACTTAAAAATATTAAAATTGATTATTTTTCTCAAAAAAAAAGAAATTCTGTTATTCAAGAAATTTTGGCAAAAAGAAATCTGGATAAATTGAATTTAGATTTAGATTCTTTTGATATTCATATAAATTTTAACAGTTTTATTGCAGGTTATAATATAGCAAAAAAAATTGAAGCCCCCACAGTATTTGATATTTGCGATGACTTAATTGACTGGATTTCAATTTCTCCTCAAATACCTGATTTAATTAAACCATTAGGAAAAATAATTGGCTCTTCTATGCTGAGAAAAAATATTAATATTAGCAGTCAAATTACTTCTTCTTTAGATATCTTGAATGATCTTTATGAGATTCCAAAAAATAAAAGAAATATAATTTTTAATGGTGTTGATACTGAGCATTTTAAAAATATAGGAGGAGAATATATCCGTGAAAAACTTAATATTCCAGAAGACGCGTTTTTATTAGTTTTTGTCGGATATTTAGGAAACTGGGTTACATTAGAACCAATTTTTAAGGCTATAAAACAATTGAAAAATAAATATAAAATTAAATTATTAGTAGTCGGAGATGGGGCTAAGTTAAATAGATTTAAATACTTATCAAAAGAATTTGGAATTGAATCTATTGTAATGTTTACGGGAAATATTAATTATTCTGATGTTCCAAAATACATATCTGCAGCAGATGTTTGTTTACTACCTTTTGATAATAGTAATGTATCTCAAGGGGCATTACCTTTAAAATTGTTTGAGTATATGTCATGTGAAAAGCCAGTTATCTCTTCTTCTTTAATAAATGTTAAAAAAATTGTAAATGATCATGTGATCTTTGCAGAAAAGGATGAGGTAGAAAAGAGTATAATTGAACTTTATAACGATGAAGATTTAAGGTTTTATTTAGGGAAAAAAGGACGAAAATTTGTAAAAAATGGATATAGCTGGGATTTTATCTCTGATAAATTTGAAAAGACATTAATTAAAACTATAGGGGAAAATTAAGTGAGGATATGTGTAGTAGGACATTTCAAAGACAATTTAGATGAAGGGGTAAGAATTGTTGGAAGAAGTATATTTAAAATGCTTGAAAATGAGGATATAGACCTTAAAAAGGTTGATATAAACTCAATTTCAAACTGGAAAGATATAATTAAATTCAATCCAGATATAATCCATTTTATTCTGGCTCCGACAGTAAATGGATTGATTATTGCAAAATTAATTTCGATTTTATCTTTAAAATCAAAAATTATTATTTCTGCAGTTCAGCCTGCAGTTCCTCAATGGAATATACTTAAATTTCTAAGACCTGATTTAATGCTAGTTCAATCATCCAAAAGTGAACTTGTTTTCAAATCAATTGACTTTAAAACGAAGTTCATGTATAATGGAATAGATACTGAAAAGTTTAAACCTGCAACTGATAAAGAAAAAAAAGGATTAAGGGAAAAATATAAAGTTCCTTTAGATAAGTTTGTGGTTTTACATTTAGCTTCTTTAAAAAGGGAAAGAAATTTGGATATTTTTAAGAAAATTCAAAAAGAACAAGATAATCATGTTATAATCATTGGGAGAGAAAATGAAAATATAGATGAAGAACTTGTGCTTGAATTGGAAGAAAGCGGATGTGAAGTATGGATTAAACACTTTCAAAACATAGAAGATATTTATAATTTATCCGATTGCTATATTTTTCCAACAGTAGATAATAGGGCATGTATAGAAACACCTCTTTCTGTTTTAGAGTCGATGGCCTGTAATTTACCTGTTATCACCACAAAGTTTGGAGCAATTCCAGACTTATTTGATGAGGGTAATGGATTATTCTACATAAATGGAGAAAATGAAATATCCACATTTATTGACAAATTTAGAAATGAAAATATTGAAATAAAGACTAGAAATGATGCTTTAACATATTCTATGGAAAATGTGGCCAATAATTTAATGGGTATTTATAAGGATTTATTAAACTAAAAAACAATCTTTGAACTAATTAATGAAAAGTGAAATAATGAAGAAAATTACCATAATATGTTTTTTAGGTGTTGATGGTTCTGGAAAAAGTACGCTTTCTAATTACTTATTCAACGAAATAAAAAAGAGTTATAATGTTTCATATACTTGGTGGTTAGAGGCAGAAAACTCTATAATAAGGAAATTAATCAGAAAAATTGGAAATACGCCAAATTCAAGTTTAAAAGTCCATAATTCCAATAAAGAATTAAATAATAATGATAATCTAAAAAGTAAACTGTTTAAAAAAGTTTATCCAAAAATTGTATTGTTAGATTATATTATTTTTGGTATTAAAAAGACATGGATTCCTTATATTAGTGCTAAAAATAAAATATTAATTTTCGACCGATATTATTATGATGTAATTTTAGCTTTATCTGAAGAGTTTGATTTTAGCAAGAAAAGTAAATTAAATCTATATAAATTGTTTAAAAGATTATTCCCAGATCCGGATATTATTTTTGTAATTGAAGTACCTCCAGAAATAACTTATCTAAGAAAAGAGGATGAAATAAAATCTATTAAGAATGCGGAATTAATAAAAGCTAAATATGATAAAATCTATTCTCTATTAAATCCTAAAAAAACTATTAAAATAGATAATACAAAAGAACTTGATTATGTAAAGTCAAAAATCATGAAAATTACATTGAATGACATAGGTGAAATTTAAAATGGAAAAAAGAATGGCAATTGTAGGTATTGATTCATTAGACCCCCATATTCTGCTAAAATATAAAGATAAGTTACCAAATTTTTCTAAAATCATTGACAGGAGTCCTACGCTCTTTTCTGAGTCTATATTTCCAGTAGATACAATTCCTGCATGGGGAAGTATTTATACAGGACTTAAACCTGAAAATCATGGAGTAATGTATGTTTATGATATATTTGACCCTAATTTAAGTGATTTAAATAAAATTGATATAAATAGGATTAAAGGAAAAACTTTCTGGGATTACAGTAGTTTAGAAGGTTATAAATCAGCTATAGTTTATCCTATGTTAATGTATCCTCCATGGGAAATCAATGGGCTTATGATCAGTAAATCCCCTTTTGATAAAAGAATTAATTGGCTTGAAACTGAAATTGACATTGGCACTTTTCCAGAAAATATTAAAAACGAATATGATATTCCTGATAAGCTTAAAAGCTTATGGGGAGGATTTCCGGGGCAAAGTAATTTGGAAAAATGGTCACAAATCGGTAAAGAAGTGGTTAAAACAGAACAAAACATTGGAATGAAAATTTTTGAAAATCAGGACTGGGATTTATTTTATATTTATTTTTCTCTCCTGGATATTATTCAGCACAGATTCTGGAGATTCTTTGATGAAAAAGACCCAACATATCCTGGTAAAACAGCGTTAAACATGGTCGTTCTTGATTATTATAAGTTATTTGATGATTTTATTGGTGAAATTATGGAAAAGTGTCCGGAAATTGCTTTAGTGGTGATAAGCGATCATGGACATAAGATAAGACCAATTAAATCATTTAATATTAATGAGTATTTAAGAAAAAAGGGATATTTAAAATCTAAAAGCAAGAATAGGGCATTAATGAATGTGGTTAGGGAAAATGTTTTAAATATTGCAAATAAATTAAATATAGAACATCTGTTAATTAAAATGATAGTTAAAAATCCGAAACTCACTCAAATGAGCAAATCTGTATACTCATCATCTGGATCTATTGATAAAGACAACAGTTTAGTATCACTTTCTAATTTTGCAGGTATTAAATCCTATTCATACGGCGGTATTGAGATTAACAGAGACTTAGTATCAGATAAGGAGTATGAAAATGTTGCAAATACTATAATTAATGATTTATCCAAATTAAAAACTCCTGATGGAAACGAAAAACTGCTGAACTTTATAAAAAGAAGGGAAGAAATGTTAAATGGAGAATTTAGCGAAAGTATATTTCCAGATATAGTATTTGAATTAAAAAATGATTATGGTGTTGGATGGGATTTACATTCTGATATTTTTGGTAAGGCTTATGATCATAAAGTGGCTTCAGGCGGACATGGAAAAGATGCAGTTCTTCTAATTAATAATATTAATCGAAATATACAGGACAGGAAAATAAGTTTAATTGATATTGCACCTACCATACTGGATTATTTCAGCATTTCAAGGGGATCTCACTTTGACGGAAAGAGTATTCTTCAATAAAACTATATCCTTTAATAAAAATATAATCAAAGTATTATTGTTAATATCATCAATATTAACAATTTTTGCCCTTTTATCGTTAGAAAGCACTCTTCCTGTAACTAATTATGAAGTGTCAATTTATTCTGCAGCTCCCCTATTCTGGTTTTTAATTATACTATCTAATTTAATATTAATTTCCTGTATGATCCTCCAAGCTCAAAATGAAAATTATAAATATTTTTGGCTTTCATTTTCTTTGTTGTTACTTAATAACTTTATTATTCTTTCTCAACCTTTAATGAGGGGATATTTTGCATATGGGACAGGTGATCCATGGAATCATTATAAGTCTGCTATGGCAATAACTGAAAGTGGAACCATTGGAAATGATTATTATCCCATAACTCACATTTTATTAGCAGAATTAAATCAATTGACAAATTTAAATATGGAAATATTTACGAAATTTTTGCCTGCATATTTTTCTATGATTTATATGGTTTTTACTTATTTTTTAGGTAAAGAAGTTTTTAAAAATAAGCGATATGCTGTTATACTGGCAGCTGTAAGCAGTACTTTTCTACTCACATATTATCAGGTTGTTATATATCCTCAAGGTCTTTCAATTCTGATTTTACCATTATTTTTTTACCTGTTCTTTAAATCGGATAAATCAATTAGTTATAATATACTTATTGTTTTATTATTATTTTTAATGCCATTTTTCCACCCATTTGTAGAAATAACGCTTATCACGTGTTTAATTGCAGCGGAAATAATTAAATACATATTAGATAGAAGATCCATCAGTTTAAATAAATCAATAGTTTCAATTGTCATGTTTTTTGCATGGTGGTCTTCATTTACAGTATTTGATAATGGTGTCAAAAAAATAAACTCATGGCTGTTTAGAGAGGTTAGCAGCGTACCAAGAACTAATGAATTAGCATTTACGCACAGTATGAGTTTTTTAGATACAGTTCTATTGTTTTTAAAATGTTATGGTTCACAGTTAATTTACATATCTATAGCATTAATTGCAATTATTTTAATCCTTTGGAAATATAAAAAAGGGGATAAATATCTAAACAGAATGATAATCTTGTCAGTACTATTTATCACTTCATTGATTACTTATTTCATGACTTTTTTAACTCAAGGAGTAACATCTATTGGAAGGCTTTTGGGCTCAAATATGGCAGTTTGGGCGGTTCCTTTGCTAGTTTCATTTCCATTGTTTTTGATTTTGAAAAATTTTAATAAAAAGAAGCTGGCATTTTTACTCATATTTATTGTTATTTCGTCTTCATTTACAGTAAGTGTACTGGGTATTTATCGATCTTCCTGGATAGACCAACCAAATTGGCATTTCACTTATTCTGACGCATCAGCTATAAATTGGGAAAAAGATTTCAAATCTCCTAAAACTAAATATATCCATATCGGCATGCCAATTAATGGAATCATATTAAATAATCTTCAAGATTTAAATTATAATAATATTACGAGCCTGGCAGATTTATATCCTGATCCCGTTTTATTTGTTTATGGAAAAACCATGCAGAATATAATAATGAGTGATCCTGATATTAATCAAAGTTCCATGATAGAACCATGGGCTTATCCAAATTTTAATAATGATACTGCCAATAAAATTCAATTTGATACAAAAGTGGGATATGTGTATTCTAATGGAGCAATTGATATTTATTATATAAAGAGGTAAAATTATGAGAATTGCAATTATAACCGATAAATATGACATTAAAAGAGGAACTGGAATATCTAGATATACAACTGAACTCATTAAAAAGTTAAAAAGTTATGTAGATATTGATATAATTGGCACATCTCCTCCTAATGCATTTAAAAGTATTTATGATCATGCATTGCGTGTACCTGCTAAGGTATTATTAAATAGAAATAATTATGATTTATTCCATTCTATGGCTCCTGTAAACTCATTTCATTTACCTTTTATTAAAAAACCGACAGTTATAACATACCATGATCTGGCTACGATCCTTTATAACCGTGGAGGTAATTTTTATGTTAGAAAAACTGTTCCTTATTTTTATAAATTAGGCAAATATTCTAATGTTATAATAGCAAATTCATCACAAACCAAAAAGGAAATTATTGATTTTTTATCAATTCCTGAAGAAAAAGTAGAAGTTATACATTTGGGAGTTAATGAATATTTCAAACCTTTAAATAGTGTAAAAAAAACTGATCAATTTATAATAGGGTTCATTGGTTCAATAGATTATAGAAAAAGATTAGATTTCCTATTGGAATCCTTTAGTATGTTACTTAAAAGAAAACCAGATTTAAATATAAAATTGTTTATATATGGCACAGGAAATGTAGAATTATTACTGAAACTTAAAAAATTGGCTAATGATTTAAATATTGCAGATAAAGTTGAATTTAAAGGATTTGCTCCAGAATCGGAGTTAGTGAATATTTATAATTATTTTGATATTTTTGTAATTCCAAGTGAATGGGAAGGATTCGGAATACCAATTTTAGAAGCTCAAAAATGTGGAGTACCTGTTATAGTACGTAATAATGTCAATATTCCCTCTGAAGTCACAAATGCTTGTGTTAAAGCCGAATCAACATCTGAAATGGCGAAAAAAATTTATCATCTGTTAATGAATGACCAGTTTAGGTCAGAAGTCATAAATGCGGGTTTAAATTACTCAAAACAATTCACATGGGATAAAACTGCTGAGAGAACTTTTGAAGTATATGAAAAATTAATTAATAGCAATTAATTATTAAAGATGTGTTTTAATTCATTAACTCGGGAAAATATTTTAAAGTTGTTGATTAAACTAAGAATTAAAATAAATATACTAAGTAAAGGCGAATATATGATCTCAAAACGATATCTAACAATTTTAGGATTATTTTTAATTTTTATTATGTCCGGATATATGATTTATAATTCTCATGCTACCCCAAAATTTTATTCTAAAGATGATTTAAAAAATATTAAACCGGGTTATGGAATAGTGGGTGATTCAGAATTTGAATTAGAATCAGGATGGTATCAAAAGTCAGTATCTAATTTTTCAAATTCTGCAATATTCGGCTCAAATAGATTTTCTAATGCACAAGCTGCTTTAATGGGAGTTTCCCAGTATATGGATAAAAATAAATATAATGATGCTTACATTTCGATTAGTAATAAAGCAGCTAAATGGCATGTTATATCTAATGGGACTCTAACTATAGAAAATATGATTGTAAAAACAGTATTAATAGGTAGAATTGATAATACTGAAACTATTAAATACTATTTCTTTGAGAAAAATGGTAAATATTATCAAATATTTATAGATATTTGTGATACTAGTGGATCCATGCAATACTTTAACGAACATCGGGATTTCATTGATAACACGGCGGATAGAATAATGAAAACCATTCATTAACTTATAAAAAATATTAGAGAATTTTCTTTTTTATAGTCTTAATCTATTTTAATAATTTATGCAAGATATTAAAATAACTTAAGAATATCTTTTTTTAAATTAGAAAGTTCTAATGAGTGATGGACCATGAAATTTTTTATATAAGAGTCATTTACAACGCGTTTCTTTTGTACTTTTTTTCTTCTTTTAAGCGTGTCATTTAAAACTATAATGTTCCAGATTAAGCTTTTAAAGAAAATGAAAAAATATTTTATTTCTCTTTTGTATATAGACACCACTATACTAATTATAAATTCCAACAACAAAGTTAATGGTAACATTATAATAAGGTTTTTAAATGCATAGTTTTTAATTAGAACCCTTATTCTGTTCCTCCATCCCCAATATGCCATATTTAAACCAAATCCTCCAGTAGATTGGCTACCCTTATGATAACATACTGAATTAGGACAATATGATACTTTATAACCATATAATCTAGCTGACCATGATAAATCCACATCTTCATAATAAGCAAAAAGTTTACTATCAAATATTTCATTCCCTAAACATCTTAAAAATTCTTTTTTTAATAGTAAACATGCCCCTTCGGCATAAAAAAATTTATCTTTTATTTCATTGTCATATTGAGAGCTATCAATTTCATGTTTACCTCTTGAATTAGCATATGCAAAAAGATCAAGTTCCATTCCTGTAGAATTTAACTTACCATCTTCGTAATATTTTACTTTTGGCTGTAGTACTGCCGATTCGGCGATATTTGTACATTCTATTAATTTAGATAAAGTGTCTTTTTCAACAACCACATCATTATTTAACAAAAGAATATAATCTGGATCAAATGAATTAATGGCAAATCTTACTCCTATATTATTTCCTTCCGTAAATCCATAATTGTCCTCATTTTTTATAAGTACAAGATCTTTTAATTGGTAATTTTCATAATTTTTTAATTTAATTTCGTTATTAGAATATTCTTTTATGTTTATTGGTTTATTATTTGAAGAATAGGAAAAATATTTTGATTTAATATCAATTTTACCTTTACAATAATCCCTAATTTTTTGTATAGAATCATCTTCAGATCCATTATCAACAAGAATAACATTATAGTTAGAATAGTCAATCTGGTAAAGAGATTCTAAGCATTCAAGGGTATCTCTCCATCCATTCCAATTTAAGATGATGACTGAAATTTTTGGTCTCATTGTTTCCCTTCTTGTATTTTGAGGTTTCACTATTAATCTTTATTAAAAACTGTGATTATGCTTATTTTTGCATCATATCTCTTTAATGTTTTTGTTTCTTTTTAATAAAATTTCATTATTTCTTAAACTTTATACTGTATATTTTTACTGAATTGATGCAGAATTCACTATACGCATTTTCATTTGTTCCAATTTAGCGAAATATAAACAGAAATTAGCATATCTAGAAATAGTAATGATTATTCTGTTTTTAATGGGAGACCATTCAATAATTATTTTTTTATATATATCCACATTAGTTTAATATATAACTAATGGAGAGGAGAAATTTAATTAAGGATCAGATGCGTGATATTAACTGGAAATTATAACAGTTAAAATGGGTTATAGTTTTAATGAAATATTTTTATAAAAGTTTTTATAAGAAGAAATAAAAATAGAAATTGAATGATTAACTTGATTTGGTTAATATAACTAAGATATTTTAAATTTAGGGTTATTTAAAGCTTTGTTTAATAAAGCATTAATATTAACTATTTGAAATATTATCTGCCAGTTAAGTTATAAAAGTAGGGGTAACATGATTATTCTAAATCATAAAAGATATTTAGAACTATAAACTAAAATAAAGTATAATTGGCTATCTTAAACCATTAAAGACATAAAAAAGATTATATCAAAATTTAAAAGTGTTATTAATCTTTAATTGATATTTAAATTACGTGTTAACTTAAAAATTCCAAAAGTGATTAAATGAGAATTTTATTTCAAAGTCGAGAGAGTTTATTGGACTCTACTGGAGGAGACACCATCCAAATTTTAAAGACTAAAGAATATTTAGAAAAATTAGGGTTATCTATAGATTTAGAACCTAAAAAAAACGTAAGGTATGATTTGATCCATTTTTTCAACACTACTGGTAAAATAGACAGTATATATGCTAAATGTGTTAAATATAAATCTCTTGGATATCCTATTGTCATTTCTCCTATTTATTGGGATACAAATTACATTTGGAATTATTATAAAGGTTATAATTTAAGATCAGGGTTTAACATGTATTATAATCATGTATTGAAATTATTGGATTTTAAGAAAATTCAATCTAATTTAATGAAACAAGCTGATCTATTGTTACCAAATTCAAAGATAGAAAAAGAATTAATTATTGAAAAATTTGGTTTAGACAGTAGTAAATTCCATATTGTCTATAATTCAGTAGATAATTTTTTTTTCAATGCTAAAAGTGACTCTTTTGTAGATAAATATGGATTAGATGATTTTATATTATATTCTGGTAGAGTTGAACCTCGAAAAAATACTCATTCATTATGTGCTGCCATTAAAAATTTAGATCTTAAATTAGTAGTAATTGGTAAATTAACCAATGATGAGGGATATAATTCATTTTGTAAAAGAGTAGGGGGCCAAAATGTAAAATATTTGGGTTTTGTAGAACATGAAGAGTTAGCATCTGCATATGCTGCTGCAAAGGCACATGTGCTCCCAAGTTTTTATGAAACCCCTGGATTATCAAGTTTAGAAGCCGCTGCGGCAGGATGTAATATTGCATCGACCAATATCGGTTCTGCCCCAGAATATTTTGATAATTTAGCTTATTATTGCGATCCTCGAGATATAACTTCTATAGAAGATGCAATTTCAAACTCTTTTAATGCTAAAAAAAATATGAAACTAAAAAAACATGTAATGAACTATTCCTGGGAAAATACGGCTCAAGAAACCTTAAGAGGGTATGAAATGATTTTAGACGGGAGTTAATATTTTTAATTCTTAATGTGAGTTTAATGAGATTTACTTATCGGCAAATATTTTGAAGGCTATAATCAGTGAATTTAAGTTAAAAATTGATCATTAACTAGGAGTAAATTAACGGAAATCACACGGAGAATAGTAAAAATACTAAATTAGTGTTCATATTTCAAATTAAAATAAGTTTTCAATATGATTAATGGGAAAATATGCTTCCTTTTTGATAGATATCATTCTTTTATTGATAAAGTTAGTGATATCTCCTTCAAGCATATATTCAATTAATTTAAATGTTTTTTCAGGGTTCATAAATTCATTTAAAGGAATAACCATTTTTGTGTTCCCATAAACATATTCAGCCATCCCAAAAGCTTTTTGGCTGTAAGATAGAAAGATAGTAGGGATACCTAAAGATATTGAATTTATAGCACAGTGCATTCTTGCAGCTATTACAATATCACACTTGGATAAAACTTCTTTTGTCTTTATAAAGCCAATATCATCGGTTATGAGAAATACATCATCCTTAAGATTTTCAGAAATTTTTGATTTTACCTGTCTTAAATAACGTAAATCGTCATCATCTTCATTAAAATCACAAACTACATGGGGAATTAATATTATATTTGCCTTGAACTTTTTAATTAATGATTCTATTATTTTGGCCTGCTTTTCAATGATTTCATTTTTTTGTCCTGGGTGAAATGAGAAAAATGAGGAAAGCGGACTTAAATTTATTCCAATAGTTATTTTTTCTTTACTATTTTCTTTTATTTTTGGTAATGGAACCAGATAAGCAGGATCGGCACATTCAATAACATTATTTAAACCATTATCTTTTAGATAGTTGGTAGTTATATGCTCTCTGGACGTAATTAAATCAACTTCCTGCAAGTGTTTTATAAAATACTTTTTAGTTTTGGGCCAGCCTTCAAATGGTCCGACAGATGCCCCCCATATTACAAATGGTATTCCTTTTGATTTTACAATATCACCAAAATGGATAAGAGGATTATAATATCTTTTTATTTTATGATCTTTATGCTGTGGGTGAAGGGTATATAGATCACCTCCAATTGAAAATATCATATCACAATCTTTTGACCAATCTAGATCTTCTCTATATGGTGTTTTAAAGTGTAAGCCCGTAAATGTTGATAACATTCTATTTATTCCTGGAATAGTTGATCTTGGAAAAGGTTTACGAGGCATTATTTCAATATTGCATCCTTCAAGCCTTTTTTTGTCATCCTCAGGGCGCAATGATGCATATTTAATATGTGCATTCGGCCATTTTTTGTGAATTATCATCTCTGTTCCACGTATAATGGCTTCACAGCCATAATTGTAAACTCCGGCAATTCCATAGAGTCCAATTGTATAATTATTTTTAGTCATGAGATTAACTTCCGCTAATTTTTTTAAAAAATTTTTTAGGTTTTACTATCAAATTTTTTATTCTTATTTTTCTTTCGTATTTCGCGATCTTTGACTCTAAAGGTTTTAAATCGTTCCAGAATTCTGCAGTAGATTTATCTAAACGATGCTTAGGCCATACTTCTTTACTTAAATTTTGTATTTCCATTGTTAAATCTATAAATTCTTTATTATTATTATATACATTAAAATCGGGCTTCACTCTTTTTTCTGGATAAAATGAATTGGAACTTTTAATTTTATAAAGTTTACCCTTTAAAAGTGTCCTTTTTTTCTGAATAACACCTATTTGACTTTCAATTAGTTTATTAACATTTATTTCCTTTAAAGTACATTCCTGAGAATTTTTTAATAATTTGAGGGCAAGAGGAGTTCGAGATATAATCAAAGAGGTTCCTCTGTAATCATTTATATATTCTGGGAGCCATGCATCCATAAATGTGATGTCGGCTAATTCACCAAATACGTCATCGCAGAAATTACAAGCATTCTGCTTGAAATAGTGGTAATGCCATAAATGAAATGGTAATTCTTGGTTATTATGGGGCATACCTTCATTTCCATTTTTATCTGCAGCAACTTGTGTATAACTGGTAGCAGGGCTATTTCCTGATTTTTGTCTGAAATTCATCGTTGAAAGTTCATTAACTTTAATTCCAGACTCTAATGATAATAATTCTGTACAAAAACGGTTTTGAAGCTGCCCACAGGTTAATGAAGCAATAATTTTGATTTTCTTTTTAAATTTGGGAATTTTTTCCATTGCTAATCTTAGAGCATAAGTTACACATGGTAATGCAATTATTGCGTAATTTAATTCTTCTTTTTCTTTTATAATTTCTTTTAGAACCCTTGAGATTTCAACAGGATAATAAGCAGAACTTGCACAAGTATATACCTCATCAGAATTGCTTAAGATTTTAAAATCAAACATCCTGCCATTATCTCCAAAAATTCCAACTGCAGCGACTCTATCTACAATATTTTCCTCAATTAATGAAGATAAAAAGGAAGTAGCTAACCCTCCTGAAGCACTTTTTAATCGTTTTGCAGTATCTTTTTGAAAACCAACATAACAATTTAGATAGTAGCCTGTATACTCATTGTATTTTATATTATGGATTTTAGAAAACAATGAGTTGGCAACATTGTCCTGATTAATTTCATGATTATTAAACGGACAGATATCAAGACAAATAGAGCATTTATCACTACAAAGATCATTTGTATGTGGAATTAACTCCCCAAGGGGTGACCAGTCCATATTGAGATTATTTGAGGGACATACGCCAGCACAGACTCCACAGCCAATGCAGTAATCATTTTTAACCGTAAGATCTGTTACATTCATATTAACACCAGTTCCCAAGCTAAGATTTTAGATTTGAACTCCATATTCTATAAAATGATGATATTAAGATTATAATTGAAACAATTAAACTTATAAGTCTTATAAATATGTTAACATTTAAAAGAGTCATAATGGTTTGGATAACCAGAACAAGCCATATAAGAAAAACTTCTAAGGATATTAACAAGTTTGCAGGGACCACTTTTCTTGAAAGATAAAATGGTACGAAAATCACGGTATTTACTGCATAAGAGATAAAATAAGATAAAGATAAACCTAAAGATCCAAGATTTTTAAATAACATGACAAAAACAATAAATAATATTCCCCAGATCATATTACTTAAAAATCCCCACCACATGAGATTTTTTGCAATTAATTTACGTCCAATTCCTTCTTTATAAGATGTTATACAGCTTACTAACATCATTAGGGATATTGACTGTAAAAATATTATGGAAGAATAATCCTGTCCATAAAAAAATGCTATAATTTCTGGAAATGAAATCAAAGGTAAAGCAATTACTATAACGACAATCCAGCTTGCAAACACATTAACGGTTTCTAATGCTTTATTTTCTTTATCAATATTAGCTGAAATCATTGGAAGCAGTACTCCGCCTATAACTACGGGTAAAAAGTTTAATACAGATTTCCATTGATTTGCAGCGTTAAAAAGTCCTAATTGGGCGTAACCACCAGGATTATTTATAATTATAACATTTGCGATCCATACAACTGGGCCAACCATAACCTGTGAAAGCATGGTAGGTAATGATAATTCCCAGATAGTATCTTTTTCTTTCCATGATTTTAAATAATTAACTTTGATTTTAAATTCTTTAACAAGATTTCTTATGCTAATTCTGTATAAAATTAGATTTACAGCACTGTTTATGACTAATGCAATAATTGCACCTGTTAACCCAAAGAAATAGACTCCTGTTATTGTTAAAACGGAAGCTATTATTCCCTGTATTATTGCAATTCTAGCAAGGCTTTTGAAAGCCCCAAAGCCGGCAATTGTCCCTGATTGAATACCTAATAATGTATTAAATAGTAATAGAAGAGAAACTATACGTAATTCAGTTGTTAACTCTGGTGCTGCTAACATATTTGTAGCAAGCCAGGGAGCAATTATGAAAAGTAGTATGCACATTGAAGTCCCTGAGATTAGTCCAAAAAGATTCGTAAGTCCCATGATACGTCCAGTTCGTTCTGGATCTGTCTGATGAAGCTGTGCTATGTATTTTGTAGCCGTTGTTCCAAGTCCAAGACCTGCAAATGTTGAAAATAGAACTATGGTACTGGTTATCATTCCTAATTGGCCGTATCCATAAGTTCCTAACAATCTTGCAGTTATAACGGCGGCAATTAAAGGGAATCCTTGAGAAGCCACTGCACTTATAAAGTTCCAGAAAAAACCGTAGATCAGTTTACCCTTCAAACTTTTTTTGTCATTCCCTGTAATTTTGCTGATAACATCTTTAAATTCAGTTTTGAGCTTATTCATGCTGTCACATGTAAATATGTTGTTATATATGATTTAATTTAATTATATAAAAACTTTTCATTAATTTTCAGCTTATTCATTGGCTGTGATTGCACACTGAATTTTGTTGGAATGATCACCATGTTAAAATAAGTTAAATATTTCAATAAATAAATTATTTTTTGGATTATATTGGAATAAATTAATTTAAAAAAAATTAAAAAAAGAGGAACGTTTTTATGTTATAGTTATTGTTCCTACTGTTGCTAATATATTATTTGATTCATTGTATTCATCTACTGTGTTGTATCTGTCAATGTAGCATAAGATATAATAAGTTCCAGCAGGTAACACATGAGAAGTGTAAGCTGTTGCTGTTGTAGGTATTGTGAATGTGTTTGTTGATGTGAGACTTTCTCCAGCATTTAAATTGTTTATTGTTACGTCTCCAAGCCAGTAATCATTTCCAAATTTGGTATCAGATGAAAGTAAATACCTTACAACGAAGTTACTTGCTGTTGCCCCGCCCTGGTTTTTAATGGTGCTGTCTATTGAAATTTCTTCACCTTTTACTCCAGTAGCAGGTCCGCTAACAGAAGAAACTGTTAAATCCGGTGCATCTGTTATAGTTATTGTTTCTGTTGAAGCTAATATATTATTTGATTCATTGAGTTCATCTACTGTGTTGTATCTGTCAACGTAGCATAAGATATAGTAAATTCCAGCAGGTAACACATGAGAAGTATATTTTGTCACTGTTGTAGGTATTGTGAATGTGTTTGTTGATGTAAAACTTGCTCCAGCAGCTAAATTGTTTATTGTTGCATCTCCAAGCCAGTAATCATTTCCAAATTTGTTATCTGATGAAAACAAATACCTTACAATGAAATTACTTGCTGTTCCATCTCCCTGGTTTTTTATAGTACTATCTATTGAAACCTGTTTACCTTTTACTCCAGTAGCAGGTCCGCTAACAGAAGAAACATTTAGATCAGGAGCATTTGATATAGTTATTGTTCCTGTTGGAGCTAATACATTATTAGCTTCATTTGTCTCATTTACAGTATTGTATCGGTCAATGTAGCATAAGATATAATAAGTTCCAGCAGGTAACACCTGAGAAGTATATGCTGTCCCTGTTCTAGGTATTGTGAATGTGTTTGTTGATGTGAGACTTTCTCCAGCATTTAAATTGTTTATTGTTACGTCTCCAAGCCAGTAATCATATCCAAATTTGTTATCTGATGAAAGCAAATATCTTACAACGAAGTTACTTGCTGTTGAGCCACCCTGGTTTTTAATGGTACTGTCTACTGAAACTTGTTTGCCTTTTACTCCAGTAGAGGGACCACTAACAGAAGAAACACTTAGATCCGGTTTTTCTTTTGCAGTTATGTAATCTGTTTTTATTTCATCATCAGTCCCTGCATCATTGGTAACGGTTTGTGTTACTGTGTATGTCCCCGCTGTATTGTAAGTGTGTTTTGGGTTCTGTTCTGTTGAAGTCGCACCGTCTCCAAAGTCCCATGCATAACTTGTTGGGCTTCCTGTTGATTGGTCAGTAAACTGCACGCTTAATGGTGCTGTGCCGCTTGTCACGTCTGCAGAAAAACCTGCTGTAGGTGTATCTGCAGCAGCTGCACTTCCACATAAAACGAGAGCTACCAGGCACATTAACCCCATTAATATATATTTTTTCATATTTTTTTTACCTCCTTAATGCCTTCGTGCAAAAAAGTGATAGTAAAAACTTACTTTTGCTATGCTAATAGTTAGAATTATTGACTATAAAAGCTTTTTGATAATTTAAGTGACGTTTTTCACATAAATAGCAAATATGAATTATATTAAGATTATTCATAAAAATTCGAACATCATTAATGCAGATAAATCAATTATAATCAATCTAAAATATTTATTTTTTATATACACATTTAAAAAAAGTAAAAACATTATAAAAAGTCATTATAGTTAATATAATTAAAATAATTCTATTTAAACTATTGTGATTTTTTATATATTACATTAAAAATAATGTTTATGCATTTAAAGATTGTATATTCGTTTAAGAAATAATATAAAAATTAGTGTTTGTGAATATGATGTTTCAAATTTAGATATTTTTGTGAATGCTTTGGATTGCTTACTGTAATCACATTAATTTAATGCATAAAATTAGAATATAATTTAAAAAAATAATTATTCTTCAGGTTTAAAATATTTAGGGGCATATTTTAACTCGCCGCCGCAGGTACACGCTCCAAAATCATCTAATGACTCCCCTTCCCTAAGCCTGTAATAGCCCCCGCAGCTTTTACACATGATATATTTATTTTCAGGCATTTTTAAGCCTAAAACTATTCTTATATATGCAACAACTGCAAAAAATAGGGTAATTTCAGATAGTGTCCATAATAATGATTTAATATAAACTTTGGATGGACTTGTAGTTGAAGTGAGTAAAACCAGGATAAAGATGCTTAGTACAATACTAACTATAATTTTTGCAGTATATCCTGTTTTTTTAGGATAAACTGCTTTAAAAATAGCATATCCAGGTAAAAAGAACGTGATAATGACGTATGGGATTAGTACCACAATATATTTACTTGAGCCCTTAATTGAAAGGCATGCAAGAGAAATAAGTGCAAGTAGAATTATCAGTATAATGTCCCTTTGGAAGAGTTTGTTCATCTGATCCCCTGTTAAATATAATTTAAATTGTCTTTGCCAATTTAGATCATTATAATATCAAATTAGTGATTCAACTATATAACATTTAATTTAAATGGCATTATATGTATGCTTAATTTAATAAAAGATTATAAATCCCATATTTAAAATAAAATAATCTCATTATTTGTGCATATTGAGTTTAAATAGTCATAATAACAGTATAAATACACGTAAAAATGTGAAATTATAATATTTTAGCAATTAAGTAATTAAGATCCCTAAAACTGGACCTAAAAAGAATTAAATTATTTATTCCAAAATTAGAGCATGCAATGGCTAAAAATTGTGTTTTACCATGAAAATAGTTAAAGTTTAAACTTTGATTTTAGCCCTTCTTTTAAACCAGAATGAAACAAAGTAAACCACCACTGCAAGACCCATTGCGAGTACAGTGATATGATAATCATCGTTAGGCACAATATTAAATGCCCACGCGTCCCATGAAAATGGGAATAGCATTACCATGCCTCCGTTTAAATTAATAAGGAGCAGATCAAGGGCGTAATGGGTTGCAACTCCCAATACCAAAAGTGATAGAACCAATTTTTTGTGATCCTTAAAAAACAGTGTGAAAAATGAGGCAATGATAAGTGAGCCTACTGGCAGGTGAAACGGCATAAGAATATTTTCTGCATTTATGCCCATAATGCCGAGGGGTATCGTTATTTTAAATGTATCTGGAATCAGCGCCCCCACCATGCATACCACTGTATAGGCTGGATTAATCTGTTTGTATTTAAAGCTCAGTATTGTGCAGATCATCCATGCAGCCAATATGTGTGTTATCCAGTCAGGCATTTTAGTCTCTCCTTCTTATAAATTCAAATGTCTTGAAGTCGAACTTCCAGTACCATAAAAATATGAAAATCAGTGCAAGCAGGGCAAGTGCAGATCTAAATATTATAAACCTATACCCCCCGCCGGTTTCTACTGCCGCTTTGGTACTTTTAATTGTATAGGAAGGGCCTAATATTCCAAGCACCTGCACATAATCTCCAGGATTAATGTGGTTGCCTGATATTACGCGGTATTCTATACTCCAGTTGTTGCCGTCTCGAAGTTCAAACCCATTGTTGTTCTGTTTAACTGCGGTCCCAGAAACGAATACTAATGAACCTTCAGGATATTCTGATACAATAGCGGCTGTAGATGGGTATTTAAGGTTAGATTCATGATACCCCTGGTAGTAAATGCATAAACTCAATAGAACCAGGATCAATACCGATCCTGCGGTGATTCGTTTCAGATCCATAACTATTACTTACACCTCATAATTAATAGGTATTACTATTTTAACAGATGTGTATAAAACTATTTTTAAAAATTAGCATGTGTAAAAAAATCATTATTTGATGAATTTTGGGTAAGTTCGCTATACATCGCTATAACGAAATATATTTCGCGTTTTTGAAATTAAATAACAAGATCTGGATATATTAAGAAATTGGTATAAATAAACAGATACATGTATACTAAACATGTTATTTACACGTATTTTTAAAATTTTTTTGCAATAATGATCTGGTAAAATATTTCTTTGGTTATATTTACTTAAATTTGAAAAATAATAGATCTATGAACATTATAATTGTGAGATTTTAAAATAATGCTGTTAATCTAAAAATTAGAAATTAGTCCTGGAAATTTTTATATAACTTTTTAATAAATAAAAAAGAGGAAAAAGTTTTTTTTTTATGCAGTTGTAAAGTTACTTATCCAGAGGGCTATAGGGTTACCTGCTAAATCAGTTAAACTACCAGTGTGTAATGTTATGTTGTACTTAACTCCTTTAGCTAAAAGTGCATTTGGTTTTATTGTCATGGTAGTGCCGCTGATGCTTATTGTAGTTGGTATCACTTTCCCGCTGCTGTCTTTAAGTTCTATCCAGTTATTCCCTGCTTTAATTGATTCACTGAATGTTATTTTTATTACTTTGTTGGTTGGTACATTTGCACTGTTATTTGCTGGATCGACAGTTTTTACGGTTGGTGATGTTCCTACGCTGAAGTTGCTGCTCCAGAGGGCTATAGGGTTCCCTGCTAAATCAGTTAAACTGCCAGTATGTAAAATTATGGTGTATTTATCCTCATTTAACGCGTTAACTGGTGTTATTGTTAAAATATTGTTGTTAATGCTTGTTGTGATTGGAATTATTACTCCACTTCTGTTTTTGAGTTCTATCCAGTTATTTCCTGCTTTAACTGATTTATTAAATGTTATTTTTATTACTTTGTTAGATGGAAAGTTTACAGCGTTGTTTACAGGGTCGACGGTTTTTACGGTTGGTGATGTTCCTACGCTGAAGTTGCTGCTCCAGAGGGCTATGGGACTACCTAATAAATCAGTTAAACTGCTGGTATGTAAAATTATGGTGTATTTATCCTCATTTAACGCGTTAACGGGTGTTATTGTTAAAATATTGTTGTTAATGCTTGTTGTAATTGGAATTATTGTTCCGCTGCGGTTTTTGAGTTCTATCCAGTTATTTCCTGTTTGCACTGGTTTATTGAATTTTATTTTTATTACTTTGTTGGTTGGCATGTTTACAGCATTATTAGCAGGGTCAACTGTTGTTACAGTTAGTGGAGTGCTGTCAAGTATAGTTATATCTGCAGATACAGTTTGGCTATCAACTGTAAATGTAGGGTGGGAAATACCTAAATCAAGTGCAGTAAAATTGGCTGTTACAATACCATTAGTAGTGGTACCAGTTAAAGGATTTATACTACCTAAAGCATCGCCAGCAAAAGTTACAGGTATTCCGTCGGGCACATGACCATATATAGGGTCATGATAATATAAATCTGGATTTGTTGGGTCACTTAAAATTCCATTATCATGCAGTAAATCAGATGATATGCTTGTGGTACTACCACTACCTACATTTGTAGGTGCTTGAGGTGTTAAAACCAGCCAGGGACCTACTGTTACACCAGATTGTACTTTTGAGTTAGGATCTGCATTTGAACCCCACCAGTTTAAAGATGCATCTACTGCAGGGCTTCCACTCTGGAATGCAATCAGTGAATTTCCTGTTCCGATAATTCTACAGAATTGAATTGTTGATGTAGAACCGAAACTATTGTATAAAACGCCACCAGTACCACTTGCGGTGTTGTCTGTGAAATCAGAATTAATTACAGATACTGGACCTAGACCTCCGTTATAAATTGCTCCACCACTACCAGATGTTACTCTGTTGCCGCTGAAATAACTGTCGGTGACAACATAAGAACCTGGAGCACTTCCTGTTCCATAATTTATAATAGCTCCACCAGAATATGTTGCGGTATTATTTATGAAAGCACAGTTAGTTATGGTTGTAGAACCGTAATTCCAGATAGCTCCTCCGCTGGTTGAATTTCCATTTATAAATGTCAGATTGGTGAAACTGTAGGTATAAGTTACGCCCTGTGCACCAACAGTGAATATTCTACTTTTATTTCCACCGTTTATAATGGTTGAATTTTTACTTTCTCCCACAAAGTTTACATTTTTATTGAAAACACTAATTCCGTTTTCATTATAAGTTCCGTTTTGAATGAAAACTGTTTCTCCACTGGTTACTGTGGCAGTGGCATTTTTAATAGTGAGTTTTGGGCCAGTTGTACCAGATACCCATGTTGAGGATGAACCATCCCATAAATCATTTCCAGTAGGGCTTACATAGACATCAGCAGAAACTGCGTTGATACCAAACGAAAATACAACTGTAAGGCTTATAAATGCCATAACAATCATTGTAAAACTCGTTCTTTTTATTTTATCTCCCAATTATTTCACCTCCACTTATAAAAACTTCTAAAAAATTTTCTTCACATTTTTTAATGTGCTGGATAGAGCACTGTTTACGTTTAATGCAAAGACTACAAATAGGATTAAAATAGTCATTGAAAGCTTCATTATCCTTGATTTTATATTGTTTATTATAAAAACCAGTGTTTCCCCTCCGCTATTTTTTAAAGCGTGTTGTGAAATTCCCACATATATTCATAAAAATTTACAGGAAATAACTAAGGAAAATTTCAGTATTAATGTGTGTATGATGATAGCTTACGCTAATCTAGTCTCTTATTTTCATTGAAAATCAGGGTCTTAGTCTCTTAAATCATCGTTGCCAGATGTAAGAATGTTCACACACTATTATATGGGCTTATTTAATATATATAGTTTGTGTAAACCCGAACTATATTATTACCTTACATTAACTAAATAATAATAAAATTATCAATTAAAAAAACAGAATTTATGATTATTTTTATTTTTGAAATAATATTAACTTTTATTGTGCCATTATTTTTCTTTTAAGCTTATAGTTTGAAAAATATCCAATTTATACAAAGTTAATTTTAGATAGCATTCGCTATATTGATTTAACATTATAATTTAATAAAAAAGCTCACTGCTATTGGTTTTTATCCCCTTTTGCTCAAATCATTTTAATTGGTCAATTACCTCTAGCTATTATATATTGAACTTATTAGTACTTTAATATATCTATTAAAAACTAACTAAATGTTATTAACGCTTATAATTAGTGTTATGTAATAGACAGTTATATATGTAAAAAAATATTTGTTTGATACTTATAAGTATATTATTGAGGAATTAAGCATTATACCAACAGGAATAGTATTTTTATATCTATTAATTTAAAAACAGCATGATAAATTAATATATTAATTATTAAATATGTTTTAAAGGAACTAATGAAAAAATTAAATTATCTACATTAAATTTAAAAAAAACATTTAAAAAAGAATAAATTAAGTAAAAAAATTTAAGTAAAGTTATTTAATCATTTGATTTTCAAACTGAAACTTTCTTCTTTTTCTAATTTAGGCGCTTCAACAGTTAAAACACCGTTTTCAAAAGTAGCCTCGGCTTCATTTGGTATCACTTTTTTAGGGAACCTTACAGTCCGCCTCATGACACCGGATTTTCTGTCGTGGAGTGTTATGTAGTTTCCATGTTCCACTTCAAGCTCGATATCGAAGTCTGCTTTAACTTTCAATTTGGTTTCAGTCAGGTTTAATTCAATATCATTCTTCTTGATGCCTGGTAAGTCCACATGTACGATTATATTTTCATCAGTTTCGATTATGTCCTTTCCAGGTACAAATGTGTAATCAACAACTGATCTTTCAAGGTCATACTTTATGTTATCAATTGTTTTGGATGTGTCTTCAAGCATTCTCTCAATTAAACCTTTTCTATCTAAAATAGTTCTTTTTCTATATCTTCTATTATTCATTTTTACCAGCCTCATATTTGAGTCAGTTTTATATTTGGTCTGTAAAATATAAATATTTACCTCCCAGGACAAAAGATATGGTTTAAAGATTAGAATTATAATTTTAAATCAAATATATTAGCTAAAACTTCAGGGCATATAATTTCTGTTTAAGGTTGAATTTTAACATTTATATTAATTTAAAGTAATTATTTTCTAATATTAATTTAAAAGGCATGACTGGAATAGACTTATAAGAAATAGAGCTAATTGGTGGAAATAATCATCTCCAAAATTGGCTTTAGATTAATATTACTTTTAAGTATCGGTGAGCCGATAGATTTATATAATACTAAAATCAATTTTAAATAGATTAGTTGATTTATCAATTAAAATACTCTAAATATTTTTCATTGTTCTTATTTTGATCTGGCTTATAAGGACTTATTTTTAGGTTTAGATCGCTTAAATAATAATTTAATAGAGTATACTATCACTATTTAATTTAAACGGACGTAAAAGGAAATGATATGTTGAATGATAATGTTACAGGTTCAGGTAAAAGTATAGGAAAAAAACGTGGGCTTGATTATAAATGGGTTGTAATGATTAACGTTATAATGTCAGGATTAATGAGCTCAATCAATGGAAGTATAACTTTAATTTCACTACCTGCCATTTTCAATGGTATTCACATTGACCCGCTCAATTCATTCCAGTATCTTTTATGGATATTGATGGGTTATAGTTTAGTATCAGCAACTTTACTGTTAGGTTTCGGGCGGTTATCGGATATTTATGGTAGGGTAAAGCTGTTTAAGATTGGATTTTTAATATTTACAGTGGGCTCTATCCTTCTATATTTAACTCCGGGAACTGGTGATGCTGGTGCTATAGAGATTATTGTATTTAGAATCATTCAGGCAGTTGGTGCTGCATTTTTAATGGCAAATGGTTCTGCCTTATTAACCGATGCTTTCCCGGTTAGTGAAAGGGGTAAAGCATTAGGTATCAATATGGTTGCTTTCATGTCAGGACAGTTTATCGGTTTACTGCTTGGTGGTATCCTTGCAATCTATGATTGGAGGTTTGTTTTCTTAGTTAGTGTACCATTTGGTCTATTGGGTACCATCTGGTCATTCCTTAAACTCAAAGAGATATCATGGAAGGATCCAAATAAAAAAATTGATATTGTAGGTAACGTAGTATTTGTTGCTTCTATAACCAGCATATTACTTGGAATAACCTACGGTTTAATGCCTTATGGTAATGATGCTATGGGATGGAGCAATCCATGGGTAATGGTTGCTATGGTAATCGGTTTTGTACTGCTTGCAGTGTTCCCATTCATTGAAAACCGTGCTGAGAATCCAATGTTTAGGATGGACCTCTTCAAAGTAAAGATGTTCAGTTATGCTAATACAGCTGGTTTTCTGAATGCGCTTGGTAGGGGCGGAATGATGTTCATGTTGATTATCCTCTTGCAGGGTATCTGGCTGCCTCTTCATGGTTACAGTTATGAATCAACTCCATTTTGGGCAGGTGTATATATGCTGCCGCTTACATTGGGAGTTGTGGTAATGGGACCTATTTCAGGAATACTTTCAGATAAGTACGGTCCACGGTGGATTGCAACCCTTGGAATGGTAATTTCAACCGCTGCATTTTTAATACTTGCAGCAATTCCATATGATTTCAGTTACCTTGAATTTGGTGCGGCAATATTTATGATGGGTCTCGGACAGGGAATGTTCAGTTCGCCGAATACTGCATCTATAATGAATTCAGTATCTCCAAAGGACAGAGGAGTTGCTTCGGGTATGATAACAACAGTTATAATGACAGCATTTACAGCAAGTATGGCTATGTTCTTCACCATAGTCATTGTGGGCATTACTCAGAAGTTCCCCGGTGCTATGACATCTTCACTGGCAAGTATCGGCGCTGTACAGCTAGCTCCAGTTTTAAGTAGCATTCCACCAACTGGCGCTCTGTTTTCTGCATTCTTAGGATTTAATCCAGTAGATACAATACTCAGCAGCTTGCCTCATCAGTTTGTTGCTTCCATACCTTCTGGAACTCTGACAACACTTATGGGCACTACCTGGTTCCCATCAACACTTGCAGAAGCATTCATGCCTGCACTTAGAATGTCATTCTATATAGGTGCAGCATTTTGTGCTGTAGCTGCTATATTATCCGCACTTCGTGGGGCCAATTATGTACATGAGGTGCAGATAGTTGACATGAAGTCTAATGAAAACTTAGAGTCTCAAGCAATAGAAACTAAAGAAGATCTTTAAAATTCTTTAGTTACTTTTTTTTTATTTAATCTCTATTTTATGAAACTGATGAAATGTTATTTTTTATAGCTATTTTAAAATCAGGATAATTTTTATAATTCTCAAAAATTATTTGCTCTTTATATTATCTTTGAGTTTATTAAGTTCCCTGGATTCAGTAACTTTAGAAATATTTAGTTCACTTTGCGAGTTAATCATAATCTTATTTAACATTCTTCCCATTGAATCTAGAATTATGCCGGTTAAAGCTAAAAAACCACCTGCAAGTGTCATCATTATGGCCAGAATGGTGGGAGCTAAACTGTAAGATGCTGAAGGAGCAATGCTACCTGCAATGCTGTGGACTGATTTTCCTAAGTAATCTCCAAAGAACATAAGGCCTAAAACTATGCCTGTTAAAGTGATTATGATCCCCGGTAAAGTAAAATAAAATAATGGTCTCTGGAACTGTAAATCATTTATAATTCGAATTAGTACGCCCATGCCATGGCTTACAGGGTTTTTTGTGGATCCATCAACGTCATATCTTACTCCTATCTCAACCTCTTTAATTCGGAGTCCAGCATTAGCAGCATCCATCAGCATTTCACTTTCTATAGCAAAATCAGAATGGCTAAATCTAAAAACAGATAATGAATGTCCTGTAAATGCTCTAAATCCACTTTGACTATCAGTAACATCAAGGCCACTGCCTAAATTAGTTGCTTTATCAAGTACAGTCTGCCCTATACGTCTGTAAGATGGGGTATCCTTTTTATTTCCTTTAATATACCTGCTCCCATTTACAATGTCTGCTTCTCCGTTTATTATGGGAGTTATTAGTTTTGGTATTTCTTGGGGGTTGTGCTGGCCATCAGAATCCAAAGTCACCACAATGTCTGATCCTTTAGCAGCTTCAAAGCCTGTTTTCAGTGCTGCCCCTTTACCACTATTAGAATGGTGGCTTATTACTTCTGCACCTGCAAGTTTAGCAATTTCTGCAGTATTATCGGTGCTGCCGTCATCAACAACAATTACGCGATCCACATATTTTTTAGAACCAAGAACTATACCACTTATACATAATTCTTCATTATATGCAGGCAGTATGGCAGTTAATTTTGTCATATTATCTACTCATTTTTTAATTAATCCTATTATGTTGGATATTTTAACTCGGGTTGTTTTAAGTACAAATTTATGAATAATTTAATATTTTACTATATAAATTTATTACAAACATATTATTAAATCTTTAGGTTTGTAATACTCATGTTAAACTAAGGCAATTTTACATGAAGATTGTAATTTAGTAAAAAAATATTCTACTTTAAATTATAGTTCATTTAAGGACAAATCCATATAAAAAAGAAAGTTCTAGCCCATGATTTTGATATTAAAAGTAAAAAATATGTAAGTAGATGTAATAATCTTTAAAATTATAAGATATATTACTCTAATCTATATTTCCATTTCATCCAGTTAACGGTCTTTTTAATTCCTTCTTCAGGTGTGATTTGGGGGTTGTGTTTTAGGTCTTTTATGGCTTTTGAGAAATCTATGGTTTTTACTTTGGTGGTGAATGCTTCTGCTTCCTTGTAAGTTACTATGGAGT
>JAEZKE010000026.1 GCA_023436175.1 Methanobacteriota archaeon | reverse complement strand
GTGCACCATAGATGGTTGATATGGTTGAGACTGAATATGAATGCTGTAAAATAATTTCTAAAAATGTTGAAGATGCAATAGTCTTAGAAGGATCACCTGAATTAGGCCTTATAGGAAATATATTAGGATGGCTTTTAGTTGAAGAGCTTAACATGGAAGAAATAGGATATATTGACTCCAAATATTTCCCTCCTCTTGCAGTACTGTATAAAGGTAAGGCAATTCATCCGTTCAGGATATACGCCACGGAAGGAATCGTTTTATTCCTTTCAGATTTCATCATCCCCCCAAATGTCGCTTTTGACATGACAAACGGCATAGTGGACTGGATGGAAAGAAATAACAGTAAAGAAATAATTACATTTAACAGTATAGTTGTAAGGGAAAAAAGCCAAGGAGCTGCAGGCGCTGCAAATTCAGATGAAGCCCTGGAACGACTTGGAAAGATAGACCTGCCTATTTTACCATTTGGGAATATAACAGGACTATCAGGTACTTTACTTACAAGAAGCATGATGAAAGGCATACCAGGATCCTGCCTATTTGCAGAAATAACAAGCCCATATCCAGATCCAAGGGCTGCTGCGGACGTGACAAATGTTTTAAACAAAATGTTAGGCACAAATATTAATCCAGAGCCACTTATAAAAGAAGCAGAAGAAATAGAAAATAGACTTAAAGAACTAGCTCAAACCGTACAAGGACAAGGCGAAACAGAATCACCAGCTTACATGTAAATTTAACATGTACAATTGAGTTGGATTGAGGTTGCGTGTAATTATTATAAAAATAGTTACATGTAACAGTTTATTTTATATAGCAGAACCAATAATCTATTAATTACCAACTTTGAACTGTATCATATGGGCCCGTAGCCTAGTTGGATAGGGCGTCGGACTTCTAATCCGAAGGTCCCGGGTTCAAATCCCGGCGGGTCCGCTAAAACTTTTCTTAAAAGTTTTAATCCAAAATCCTCGCTCAAAACAAGTTTTGAGCTGCGGAAAACCAAAATCAAAACGAATTCAATTTTAAATATTATTATAAGCGTTAAAAAATCCTTTTTATTAAATTCAATAAGATTTCAAAACTGCGGATTTTGCCTCGCTAACGCTCGGAGAAAAGAAAACTCTAAAAGCAAACATTATTTAAAATCTCAAAATATAAACTTTATAAATCAGATACAACAAATTAATTCTGAATATACGTGGGCCCGTAGCCTAGCCAGGACAGGGCATCAGACTCCTAATCTGAGGGTCCCGGGTTCAAATCCCGGCGGGTCCGCTCACCTTTTTCCTAGAAAAAGCTGAACCAAAAATCCTCGCAAAAAACTACGTTTTTTGCTGCGGAAAACCAAAATCAATATGAATTCTAATTTTAAATTCCAACAAAATTTTACTCTTAAATTCTAAATGATTTCAAAACCAATTGAAACCTGCCTCGCTAATCGCTCGGAAGATCGAAATCCCAAAAGCGAACTAAATATCAAAAACAAACTAAATTTTAAAATCTAAACTCATTTTATTGCCCAAAATAGTCTCAAAAATATTCTAAATAACAAATAACTCCTTTTACGATCATTATCAAATGAAAATTAATCCGCTAATAACATTCATATTATTACCATTCTAATAAAATTTATTATAAAGTTTAAATAAAGAAATTATGTGCAGGAAATTAACTCGACAAAATGTTAAAAGTGCACTAATCAAGAACAAATCAGGACCATTATGTCCTTAAAATTCTTAAATTCCTTAATTTAGTTTATTTAATTAAAAACATACCTCTTAAATTCTTTATTATTTAATTAAAGCAATTGGGGATCTATGAAGAATAAAAACATATTTTTAATTGCAGGAATAGCATTATGCGCAGTGGTACTTGCAGGCGTATTCATGTTCAACTCAGCCAGTACCATTGATCAATTCCAACCAAGTGTAACCGATCCACTGACCAAAGCTAAAGAATTTAATTCGCAAAATGCACTGGATTTCTCCAAAACAATTTGCAGTTTAGGTTCCAGATATGGAGGTAACGATGCTGAATTAAAAGCTGCAGATGAGATGGAGGCTGAATTTAAAAATAATGGTATTAACGCATATAAAGAAAAGGTAGATTTAGGCGATGGTAAATACACGTACAACGTTATTGGGGAGATTAAGGGGTCAGAAAGTCCAGAGAAATACATCATTGTAGGTTCACATATCGATTCTCCAGGATTCTGTGAGGGGGCCACAGACGATGCTGCCGCCATGGGAATACAAACTGAAATGGCCAGAGTATTATCCAATGGATACAAACCAAAACAAACCGTTCTCATTGTTGGATTTGGAGGAGAAGAAATGTGGTTTAAAGGTTCAGATGCCTTTGTAAAGAGCCATCCAAACATTGTTAAAAATTGTGAAGCAGTTATAGACCTTAACTGTGTGGGTGCTGGTGAACAGGTATCTTTAATTGGCCATAGTAATCAGCCGCAACCTGTTAATGGAGATCCCAGATTAATAGATCTTATGAAAAACTGCGCTAAACAATTAGGACATCCATCTACTACCGGAACAACAACATATCCTAGTGACACTTACCCATTCTATTATAACAATATTAATAAAGTGCCAGTTTGCCAGGTAATGAGCCAACCCTTTGAAGTTGCCCCATGGAGCAGTGCTAATACTGCAGACAAGCTCAATTCAAAAGACATAGCAAAAATAGGTCAAACAGTGACCATGACCATACTAAATTTAACAGTGTAAGTTATTGAAAATATTTAATGTAACAAATAAAAAAAATAATTAGCTAAAAGTTATAGTTCCCCAAGAAGTTAGGGAACTACTTAAAACATATCGAACTTTACAAAAGTTATTTTTTAGCAGCAATTTTTCTCAAAATCCCCGCATAATATTTAATAAACCGTTCTGCTTCAATTTCACGGCATTCATCGTTTTCGCATTTTTTATTTACAATGATTGCCACTTCATCTGCAACAGGCACATGCGTCAATACTAATTTCTCATTATATTTCTTTAAATGTTTTTCTAATACTTTATATGTCTTTTCTGAGATACCAGTATCTTTAAAAATCAATTGGTAAGTAGTAGGTCCTTCATTTTGAGCTAAGTATTCTATCATCATATCACCATTTTAACATTAAATCTCAATTATCAAATTAGCAAGCTGTTCTAAATCACTGACTTCAAAAACTTCAGCGCCAACATTTTCATAATAAGAAACACAGCTGTCTGCGGCATTCCATTTAATTTCAGGTTCTGGATTTAATATTAAAACTCTCTTAGACTTTTTGACCATGTCCTCAATAAATTGTGCGCTTTTAGGTATGCCGTCTTCTTTTGGACCAGCCCAGTCCCTGCAGTCACTTAAAATCATGACGTAAGACTTACTGTTTAGATTGGCTTGCTTTAAAAAACCATCAAACGCAGTAAACATATTGGATTTACCTCGGATCATCTTATTTTTTTGCCTGATCTCTAAAACTTTGATAAAAGCATCGACTACATTCATTTCAGCAAGAGCTGAAGATATTTCAGGGGCTTTATTATCAAATTCAAATGCCCTTGCCTTATTAAAAGAATTCTGGGCTGCATAAACCATGCAAAAAAACCAGATGCTTATCCAGTCGCATGAAACACTCACATCACTTAAAAAATAATGATTTTGCTTTTTTATTTTTGGTTTACTCTTCACAAGCTCCAGAAGAGTTCCCCCATGTTTCATGTTTTTTCTGATACTTCTCCGAATATCTGGTTTTTGTTTTTTGGCCATTTTATATCGTCGCACTCTTTTTGTTGCAATCTTTCGGCCTAGTTTCTGACATAAATCTATCAATTCTGGTTGAAGATTGTTCAAAGTCTTGAGATTACTTTTTAAAAGCTCAGAATTACCTTCTCTATTGGCATTATCGTTTATATCATTTAATGTGTTTTTAATATAATCTATTTTATACTGCTGAGCTTTATCACCAGGATCAAAGTCAGAAACGTTTTTAGTATTGACTGATATATTATATCTTTTTATAAACTTGGATTTATCTCCAAATCTGGGTGGAAGTTTTTTTTCTTCTTCTTTTTCCTCAAAAAAAGATATGTATAATTCATTAAATTTTTTTCTCTGGCGCTGGTCTTTAAGGTAAATACACGCCAGAGCTTCCTGTAAATTTCCATCATTATTTTCTATTAAAGGAACAGCTTCACAGGCTATTTTTGTGCTCCTAACACTTGCAGGAATTCCATTTTCCCGCAGTATACCTGAAAATTTAACTATTTCATTAATCATGCGGATTCCATAAGTTACAGTCTATTCCCTGTTTAAGTTATCTAAAACTTTTTTTCTATCGTCTTCATTTTTAATAACAACATTAATTGTCTTTTTAAGAGAATCTGCATCCAAATCATCCTTATTAAACAACATGAGACTTCTAACCCAATCAACCGTAGCCCGGATAGAAGGATTTTTGGTAAGATTAAGCTTTCTTATCTTTTGTATTGCTCTTACAACACTTTTTATGAGATTTAAAGATGCATCAGGAGTGTGAGACTTTACTATTTCAACTTCTCTTTCAAATGTGGGATAATCAATATATAAATATAAACATCTATCTTTCGTCTCATCAAGAAGCTGTCTTTGAGAATTTGAAGTCATTATAACCATTAAATCGTTGTTTAATTCAAAAGTTCCCAGATCATTTACGGTAATCTGCTTTTCTCCGAGTGCCTGGAGTAGGAAACTTTCTACTTCTTCATCTGCCTTATCAATTTCATCTATTAAAACTACAGAATGCTTTTTATTCATAAATGCGGATAAAAGGGGTCTTTTTATAAAAAATTCTTCTTTAAATACATCCTCTTCAGATTTATTTATCTTGGACATCTCAAGACTTAGGAGCTGTTTTTGATAGTTCCATTCCCCAACGATCTGTTCAAAAGTTATGCCCTCATAACACTGTATTCTAAAAAAATCTCTTTCAAATGCCCTTGATATTCCTTTAGAAAGTTCTGTTTTTCCAGTCCCTGGCGGTCCTTCAATTAAAATCGGCTTTTTAAGTGATAATGCTAAAAAAACTACAGTAACTATATTATCATCAGGAATGTAATTATTTCGAGCTAAAACGTTTTCTACATAATTTGTATCTAAACTGATCTCTTGCATGAAATCACCATTGTATATTAAATATATTATATTTATCTTACTAAATTCTGATGGTAATCTAAAGTAACCTAAAATATCATCATTATGTTATTCATTAATCTATGAGCAATATGGCCATTGGGGTCATTGATGATAGTTTATCCCCCGTGTCAAATTTTAAATTCATTCCTGCGTTTTCTGCCGTTTTCATCATGTTTATACCCATAGCCTCAGCAGAAGGGCGCGCCATACTTGGGTTTAAACATTTAGCTTCATCAACGTTGCATTCTTCGCAGAGCAGACACCGCCCCGCAAAAAATACCGTGGCAAAAACATATCCGCTTTTGAAAGCAGCCCTTTCAAGTTCCAATAAGTCCATTAAAGAACTTTCATAATGTTTTACAAAGTCAGACTTTATATTACCTGTTGAATCATTAATACTTGAATCTTGATCCCATAGCCTTGTTTTCCCATCTTTTACAGCATATTGAGCCAGCACTTCTTCAGATATCTCCCTTGGTTTAAGTTTAACAACCATTACAAAGCTGTAATCATTTAACATTTTCCGGAATTCATCAACACTTGGGGTGTATGGAGGACATCTCAGGCCTTTGCCATAG
Source organism: Methanobacteriota archaeon (assembly GCA_023436175.1). Classification (GTDB taxonomy): domain Archaea; phylum Methanobacteriota; class Methanobacteria; order Methanobacteriales; family Methanobacteriaceae; genus Methanobacterium_D. The sequence continues at coordinate 7,123 of JAEZKE010000026.1, read as the reverse complement.
TGGGGACAACCAACCATACATCGAAGGCGCACTCTATCCTCTACTACCACCTTATCAACAGGGACAACCTTTGCTTCAGGGCACCCTTTTTCTAAAGCCACCTTCTCTAAAGGTTTATAAACGTCAATCTTTTTCATATTTACACTTCCATAATTATTATAATCTTAATGATATATCTAAAGCTTTTAAAGTATATTTTAGATCTTCTAAAAATCAAGTGCAGATATGATCAGCAAATTATTTATGTATGGTATCCTGATTTTTCCAATGATTAATACGTTAAATAGCATTTACAATTGAAAATATGCTCATATTTAAAATAAATTGTCTTAATTTGGTTAGATAATTTTCTGCATAAATTTGTCTAAAAGAAATTTAACTTGTTCATACAGTAGATAACTATCCTAAAACTAATTACTTGAAACCTTAGTTACTAATATAAAAATTAATTAATGAAAAAATAAAACAGATTTATTTTTTATCGTTGCAATCGGTCTTTTCACTTTTTAAACCGGAAAAGAACGGTTTGTAATTGCAGGATCTAAAAAACGCTGCAAATCTTTCCAAAATTTATCCGGATGTATTCCCCTAGCTTCCAGTATCAGTTTAAAACTTATATCAATATTCAAAGCACTCATACTCATGACGTTAATATAAATAGACATTTCTACAGGATCCACATCCTTTCGGATGGTTCCATCATTCATTCCCTGAAGTATCGCTTCAACCATTAGTCTCCATATTCCAGTTGTCAGATCTACAAGTTCTTTTGCATCTTCGTTATCACTCATCTGGAACCTTTCTGTTCCTGCATAACGGTAAATACGGAAATAATCTGGATAATCCTTAGAAAATTCAAAAAGACTTTGAATCATAAATTTTATTTTAGTATAACCATCAACATCAAGATTAGAGCATTTTACATACAGTTCATGCAATATTCTAACTCCTCGAAGATCAACAGCAAAAAATAATGCTTCTTTATTCTTGAAGTAATAGTACAGCAGTGCTTTATTAACTTCAGCTTCATCTGCTATCTCATCCATTGTAACATTATCATAACCCCTCTCAAAGAAGAGTTTTTCTGCAGCATCTATGAGTCCATTGCGTCTCTGTTCTCTTTCTCGTTGTTTTCTGGAAATAGCCATTATGATTCACCATAAAAATGTATATCTGTAATTGCAAGTTCGTTATTTTACTATTTTAAAATTAGTTTAAGAATATAATAAAGGTTCGGTCTTAAAATTTAAAGTTAAGTTAAAATAATTTATCAGATAGTTTTTTAACACATATAAATAGTAATTAGGTATACATATACTTTCAAAAATGCATAATGACGAATAAATGGAATAATATGAACAAGTAATCCTTAATTTTTTATCTTGCTTATTCTTTGAATAATTAAAAGTGGGTGTTACAAAATCATGAACATCATAATAAACAAATTTTATATACTATTAACTACAAGTTAAAATTTAACCAATAGTTAAAAATTAACTACTGGTTAAAGAATCATTAAAAAATTGTAGCTAAAACACTTGCAAAAACTATGTTTTTGCTGCCGCAGAACATCGTTCTGCAGGCTTTCGAAAATCTTTGATTTTCGAATGCCCCAAAATTCTTTGAATTTTTGACGGCTTTCAAAAATCATGGTCTGGAAAACCATAGGTTTTTAGGGGCATGATTTTTGACATGTTTTTTCGGGTCAACAAATCATATATTCAAAAGGAGATGAAAGAGTATGGTAAACAAAAAAGCAACTGCTGAAGGATGGCCACAAATAGTCGGTGACTATACTGTCGGAGATGAAGAAAGCGCGGTGGCAGTAGTTACCCTCGGGTCTCATATGGGAGATACACCCGTTAAAGCAGGAGCCTCAATATCCGGTTCTCTTCACACTGAAAACCTTGGTATTGAAAAGGTCATTGGTAACGTTGTTTCCAATCCCAACATAAGATTCTTGGTAGTATGCGGTGCAGAGGTTCAGGGACATATTACTGGCCAAACAATCAAAGCTTTACACGAAAACGGCGTAGATGCAAAAAAAAGAATAGTAGGCGCTGAAGGGGCAATACCATATCTTGAAAACGTCACTGAAGACGCAGTCCAAAGATTTAGAAATCAAATTGAAGTAGTTGACTTAGTGGATACAGAAAACTCTGAAACCATTCACTCTAAAATTGAAGGGTGTTTAATCCATGATCCCGGTGCATATGAAGAAGAGACTGTGGTTATTCCATTACTAGAAAAACAAAAAGATTCCAGTTTGGCAACTGAAAATAGTTAAATATTTTACTTTCAAATTTATTTATCAAATCTATACATTGTCGACTGATTAAACTGGCAGCTATAAATTATTAAAAAAAGAGAATAATATCTATAAATGTTTAAATTAATAAAATATTCAATCTAACACGATCTGTCCATAATGTCCACCAGAACCTGATTGAATATTTAAAGTATTTTCTCTAAATGACTTTATAACATCTGCCAGTTTAGATTCAGTTCTTGCAATCTCATCAAGAGGTGCATAAATTAGAACTCCTATTTCACTTCCAAATATCTGCACTAATTCTTTCCATATTTTCTGCACATAAACCGTAGTGATTCCTTTTCCATGGACAAGACTTATTATTTCAGCTAAAGGAAGAATATGAGTATATTGTGGCCTAAACCCTGGATGATGTGGATCATCCCATTTTGCGATGTCGCCTATCCTATCTTTAACACCTTTTTTTATAAGTCCCCCACAAGGACACCTCATTTTAAGTTCTCGTGCTTTTTCGATAGGAATTGTATCATAACATCTTACACAGCCAGTTTCATGGTATTTGCCAAGCCTTGGATCAAATCCATAGTTACCTACAACTTTTTTTGCTTGAATAGCATCTTTAAATGCATTATAAGTCAATTTTTTAATTTCAATTTCATTAAATTCTCTTCCAAGCCTGTGAGGCCATGGAGAATGCGCATCAGAATTTGAGAGAAATGGAATATCTTGAAGTTCTTCGATTCTATCTGCCATATCGGTATCTGCAGAAAGTCCAAGCTCTAAAAAATCAGGTGCATCATTATAACAGTCATAAATGCTGTCAAATTCTTTGTAAATACTTGTCCATGGAGTAAATGCATGAGCTGGACCAATTAGTCCATTATGATCCCTAACTAAATCCATTAATTCTGCTCCATTCATATCAACCCGGGGTCTACCTTCCTTATCTATATTTTTAGATGGTAGTTCTTCTCTTATCGTGTAAGCAGATTCAATAGAAGGTAAAATCAGGAGCTGATGAACTCTATTTTTGTCCTCAACTTCAGCTGTTAAAATAAATTTACAGTTACTTGCTCCAGTTTCGGGGTGTTCCACACTTTTTATTAAACGTGTCTGTGAATCCTCATCACACTCTTTAACCGGATATATTCCAGTTTTTGAAGGTTTTGTACTATCTTCTATAATTTGAAGCCATTCAGGATGAAAAGCATCACCAGTACCAATTAAATCTAATCCTTTAAGCTTGGATTGCGACGCGATTGTACTTATAACCATGTTCTTTGAAGTTGCCATTGAATAAAGACTGTGAATGTGTAGATCTGCATTGATTATCATGTAAATCACTACAAAATAAATTAAAATAAATAATAATCGGGCTTAAAAAAATAGTTTACCCGATGTATCTTAAATCTTCTTCGCCAGGAGCTATATGCATTCTTTCAGCCATTTCTCGCTCCATTTGCTGAGCTTTGGATATCATCTTACGAGTTTCTTCTGCTCTCTCTTCTAATTTAGCAATATCTATTTCCATATCTAAAATATCAAGTAAAACTGTTAAAACTGCTTTAGATGCATCAGCATCTATAAAATAACCAGGAGTTTCACCCATAAGACAGACTCCATCAATGCCCCGAAGCATTCCCATTCCTAAAAGGAGACCTGAAGCTCCGATTATGCCGCCATCTGCAGATCTGAGAGTTACATTATGTTCTTTCAACATTTCCGCAAGTTCTAATGACGTAGCTGCACCTAAAACTTTTGATTTTTCAATAGGTTGTCCCGTTCCTAAACCACCAAGGGTGAACATCTGTTTAACTCCATATTTTTCTATCAGGTCAAGTATAATTCCACATACTTCATGTTGACCTTCAGGACTTAAACCTTGAGTGTTTCCAATAAGAATTATATAATCCTGCCCATCCTGGCCTTTAAGTGCATAAAACTCATTTTTCATGGGTTCAATAAGCCCTTCTTCGCTTACAAAGACCTGTGGTGGAAATGATGGTGAGTATAACTCTGCAAATTTTTTTGCCTCGAGTTCGTGAATTATATGTTCTGCAACTAATTTACCAACGTGACCGATTCCAGGAAGTGCCTCTATGAATATGGGTTCTGCAAGATCCACTTCATCTATCATCTTCACATAAGTTTTATTCATCTAATCACTCCTTTTTTTAAGCAGCTGTTTTTTAAGCATTCTCCTGTATTTCCCATATTTGTCTTCAGGAGAATACTTAGGCGGATATACCACTCCAACTTTACCTTCACAGTAAGGACACTTGTCTTTAAGTGTATATCCATAACAGGATTTACACTTTTTCATTTTCATTTTCATTAAAAGACCTGTAGCATACTATTTCTGGAGTTATATTCCTATTCTAATTCCCGTTGGAATTCTCCTTCCCCGCCTTCTTCAACAACAGCTTCAATGCACTGCTCTGCCGCATCTTTCATTAAATTTTCTGCTGTGATGTAATCAGAAGATTTAACTATTAATCGGTATCTTGGAGCTCCAACGCATTGAACTGAAACATTTTCAGCCTCAACAGATCCGAGTGCAGTCTTTATTATGTCAACACCATTTGGCGCATAGGATTTTAAATTAATATATCCAGTTATCTGGACTTCAGGAGGGGATATATTCTTTTTAGCAACTTCAGTTATAGTTACTGCCCATTCTCCATCTATTCCTCTATCTTTAAGTGCACTTTCGCCTTCTTCTGCAGCTGTTTCAAATGCTTCATAAAGATCACCAAATTCATCGATGATAGCATACCCTATTTCTTCATATGCAGTATCAAGATCCTTTCCTATTGTTTTTGCAGATATTTCAAGCAGTTTTTCCGCTTTTTGCTCAATTTTCCACTGCTGAATTTTTCTTGTCCTTTGATCTTCCCTTATCCTTTTCATGGAAACGTCGACATGGCCTTTTTTAGGATTTACCCTTAAGACTCTTGCAACGATTTTTTGATTTTCACGGACATAATCCCTGATATTTTTTACCCATCCAGAAGATACTTCAGAAATATGAATAAAAGCTTCTTTTCCTTCATATTCTTCAAGAGAAGCAAATGCACCATAGTTTAAAACTTTGTGCACCGTTCCTACTATTAAATCCCCTTCGCTGGGCCATTCTCTTTTCATTCTTACCATTAAAACACCTGATTTTGGATTAGCCCTTAACTGATTTAATCAAGGACTTCAATAATCTGAGCTACTATTTCAGATTTTCCGCCTTTTGGTTTTACCAGTGTTTTTCCACATATGATACACTGGACGTTTGATGCTGCGTGATCAAATACTGTTTGTTGATTTCCGCAGTCTAAACATTTGACTTTTAAAAAGTTACTTTTTTGAGTTCCTATAATTGCCATTTAGACCACCTAACTTACAAACTCTACTTTCCCTGTTCTAAATGAGTTTCTTTTAATATGTGCTTTTCCACATTCTTTACATTTGTATCTTAAATCCAATTTTTTGACTGGTTTGTTTCCAGATGGAAGCGGCCTCGGATAACCTCTGTACCCGCTTGTGACCCGTCTGAACTGACGCTGCCCCCATTTAAGCTCGCTTGCTTTCCTTTTTTTGGATTGGAATACTTCGTGAAGAGTGTGTTTTTTACAACTTGGACAGTAAGTTCTTCTTTCTTTTGGAATTTTCATTATAATCACCTCTATTTATAAAAATAAACCATATATTTATGATTAAAAATATAGTTATGTTAAACTCGAGAAAAAGCCAACAGAACTTCGTTCTGTGGCCCGAAAAATCTTCGATTTTTCGACGGCCAGTAAAAACCCATGTGTTTTCAAAATCGCTGATTTTGAAACCTGAGAAATACAGTTTTCTAAAGTTTTTAGGCTTGAAAATCTTATGATTTTCAAAGTTTAATCGATATTAGCATTATTTATTCTTAATAGTTTATTTATATGTTTGGATTAATTCCATCAATTCCTACAAAAATTAGATAATATGTATTACAATATGCAAGGATCTATTTATAATAAACTATTTTAGACACATATAGTCCAATTATTAGATTATATCATGCATATTTTTATCAAATAATAGCGATGAATAGTTTTATGTAACTATTACTCATCTATAAGCTATTTTTTTATATTTCTCAATAAATTTTCCTTTATTATTCTTTATGAGTATCCTTGCATTTGGCTCAGGCATCGTAATTATATCCTGAGGATACAAAGGGCCGTAAACTTTTTTATCAATACCCATAATAGAAGGGAGCTCTTCAAGAACCATTAGTGTTTTAACTGGATCCTTTTGATCAGCTGCCTTTGAAATTCCTTTCTCAAGACTTTCAAAGTCCATTTCAGGTTCAATTTCTAGTTCTAATTCAGGTTCTATAGGGGGTTCTATATCAGGTGCTTCAAATCCAGGAGTTGCATATGCCTGAAAACTTTCAATATCCTGTTCAATTCCGGCAGGTACTGCTTTTTTAACCTTGGCAGTGCTTATATTTTCATTAGCTAGCTGCACAGATGGCTCAGGTATATCTGGTGCCTTAGATTTTAACTCCTGTTTTGCCTTTTTAGCTTTAAATTGAGCTAAAGGAGACTTCATCCCTTGCCTGTATTTTGAAAGTGATTTTACGAGAGAATAATAAAGATCTTCTTCCTCGGGGGTTAAGTTTGCAGGGGGGATTGCAGGAGAATTTACATCTGAGTTCTCAGACTTTTCATCGAATATTCTATATGTACGATGCACATTCATCAAGGCACTACTTGTTATTTTATATTCCCGCCTTTCACAGATTTCTGCTGCAATTCTCCTCGCATCTCTAAGGAGATATGATTCAAAAGAAAAAGGATTATTACCTATTTTCATTAT
>JAEZKE010000095.1 GCA_023436175.1 Methanobacteriota archaeon | reverse complement strand
GTTAAAAAAACTTATTATTAATTTTAACCATAGTATTAAAAGTGATAAAATGATAAAGATAAAAAGGGCCTACAAAACAGGGAGTTTTGTGGCCGCAAAAATCACAGATTTTTGCAGGCTTATGAGTCATCCAGTGAAGACGATGGATTTAGAATTCTTGTTGATAGGATCTGGCCTAGGGGAGTATCCAAGGAAAAGGCAAATCTAGATACCTGGATGAAAGAGATTGCACCAAGCAATGATCTAAGAAAATGGTTTGCACACGACCCTAAAAAATGGAAAGAATTTGAAAACAAATACGAAGAAGCCCCCAAACATATCATGTTTTGGGCATGTAAAAACCAGCAGTTTTTACAGTTGAAAATCGAAGCTTACGAAAACCCAAGGTTTTCGTACTCCAAAACCTGCGGTTTTGAGAGATTTTCAAACACTGAAAATTCATTGAATTTTCGAGTGAGTTAAAAGACAAAAGTAAGCTAATTGATGAAATAAAAGAAATAGAAAAAGATAAAGAGAAAGTAACTTTAATTTATTCTGCAAAAGATAAAGAACACAATAATGCAGTTGTGCTTGAACATATACTCAGAAAATTATAGTTATTTTAATATAAAAAACCAAAATTTTTCTATTTCTTTACCTCTAGCTTGTTGGTGATATCATGAGTGAAAAAATATTGATAACAAATCTTAAAAGTAAAAATAATATTCAAGATGCGGTATCTGAAGTTAAACCAGATAGGATGATAATTATATCATCTAAAAAAGCGAAATTTAGGGATTTTGAAGTTAAAACTGATTATATAAAGATAAAAAACCGATTTGAAGATATTATCCATAAAGCTAACGCTATTTTAAATGATGTGGATGATTTTTCAATTATAGTTAGGCCAGATAGAATTGGTGTGTACCTTTTATGGCTTGCTCAAATACGTTCTTTAAATCCAACATATGTATTGAGCCATGGAGAACTTCAGCAGCTCCCTATTATCCCTACAGGTGCACTTGATGATAAAGAAAGTGAAATATTAAAATTAGCTGATTGTCATGGATTCATTGATCCTAATCTATTAATAAAGAATTTGGAATCGCAGAAGACAGTGCAAAAGGATATTTAGAGAAATTATCTGATGTAGGAATTTTAAAATATTTTGAAACGAAGGAATTTGTACCTGGTGAAGAAAAAGCGCATGCTTATTACAGCACAGACATTTTAGAAAAGGGAAAAGAGACTGAAGACTTTTATTTAATGACTGATCTTGGAAGAATAATGGTGTATATGGCTTTAACCAGTGAATAATCTATTGAAAACAATATTTATTAAAAAAACATTAAGAATAATTAATATTGGGATTAAAAAGCTTTAAATAAAAAAATAAATTAAAAATTAGTGAATTTAATTATCTAAAATTAAAGGATAAGAGCTTTTGTTTAATTAAAGCTCAATTTCCATAATTTTGATAGGCAATAAAAATCCTCAAAAAATTCTATGAATTTTTTGGGACATTCAAACGCAAAGCGTTTGATGAATTGGAAATCTATTATTTCCGAAAGGTTAGAAAATGCAGAGCATGCAAAAAACTTTGTTTTTTGCTGTTGCAAAATCGAAGATTTTGCAAACATTTTCTAAAATTAAATATTAATTTTTATTATCTTGGCAAAATTTTCAATTTTGCCAGTCCATCAGAATTAACCTTTAATTCTGATGATCTTATCCAAATTCTTCGATTTTGATAGGCAATAGAACTTAAAGATTAAGTTCTATCTTTCCGTCAAAGATTAAGACGGCGTCCCCTTCCATGAATGCGCCTAAAGTTTCACCATTTTCATAAACATTTATTTTAAGGTCTCCACCTGGAAGATGTACAAGGACATCATTATCGAGTTTTCCAAGTTTGAATCCGGTTATTACGCATGAAGTAGCTCCAGTACCACATGCAAAGGTCACACCAGCACCGCGTTCCCATGTAATCATGTCTATTTCGTTTTTACTTAATATTTTCACGAAATGCACATTGATTTTCTGTGGAAATGCTTCATGTGCTTCAATTACGGGACCAATTTCATTTAGAGGCACATCATCAAGATTATCGGTAAATATTACGGCATGGGGGTTTCCAAAACTTACAGCACTCATTTTAAGTGGATTCCCATCCACAATTAATTCGTCGTCAAGAAACTCTTCTTTGTCACTTGTCATTGGGATCTCTGATGTTTTAAAGGTTGCATTACCCATATTAACTTTTGAAGATGCTACTTTTCCATCTTCGATGGTCAACTCTACTTTTTTGGTTCCGCCGAGTGTTTCAACGTCTATATTTTCTTTATTTATGATCCCTTTGTCATATACAAACTTGGAAAAACACCTTATTCCATTTCCACACATTTCAGCTTCAGATCCGTCTGAATTGAAGATTCTAAACCATATATCTTCAGATGTGGACGGAGTAACGAATATAACTCCATCAGCTCCAATTGAAAAACCACGCCTGCAGAGTTCTGCTGTAATTTCTGGTTTTTTATCCTCTGGAATAATTTCTTCATTCATTTCATCGATTACGATGTAGTCATTTCCGAGCCCGTGCATTTTTGAAAATTCAATTTCTTTTAAACTCATTAATTAAGCCTCATTAAATTATAATAGTATATTTAAAGCTTTTTATAATGTAATATGGATTTTATCCCTAAGAATAATTTCATATTACATTAAAAGCTTCTGATTATAGTAATTTCCTATTTTAAAAGTCTTACAGGTACATTTTGTTTTGCAAGAACATCTGCAAAGGTTTCCCTTTCCCTTATAACTTCACTTTCACCGTCGGTTACAAGTACTTCGGCAGTTTTTGGGCGTGAGTTGTACTGTGATGACATTGAAAATCCATATGCTCCTGCATTTAAGATTGCAATAATGTCGCCTTCTTCGACTTCAGGTAATGGCCTGTCCCTTGCAAATAAATCTCCAGATTCACATATATTTCCAGCAATGTCGATATTCTGGGTAACTTCTGCTTCTGGTTTGTTTGCAACCACGATGTGGTGGTATGAACCGTACATTGAAGGACGTAAAAGAGTATTAAAACCAGCATCTACACCTGCAAATTTCCTGTAACTCTGTTTTATGGTATTTACTTTTGTAAGGAGCGTTGAAGCGTTTCCAACTATGTATCTACCTGGTTCGAGGTACATTGTAGGTTTTCCGAGGTTGTACTCGTTTAATTTATTTTTAAAGAGACCTACAATTTCTTTTGAGAAGTGGTCTATGTCAAGTTTGTTTTCCTGTGGTTCGTATGGAATTCCGAGTCCGCCGCCGAAGTCTATAAATTCAAATTTGACTCCTGCCTCTTCGTGTACTTTTCCTGTAATGTCCATCAGGGTTTCAACTGCAAGCATAAATGGTTCGGGGTCAAGTATTCCAGATCCTATGTGAGTGTGAATTCCGACAGGTGTAAATCCAAGGTCTTGTGCTAAACTGTAAACATCAGCTGCTTCTTTTTCCATTACACCAAATTTAGATAGTTCACCACCAGTTATACAGTGTTCATGGTGTCCAGCACCGACCATTGGGTTTACCCTGAATGATATTCTAACTTTTTCAGGGTCGGTTAATTTAGACAGCCTTTTAAGGGCTGAAATTGAGTCCAGATTTATTGTAACGCCTGATGATACTGCAAATTTGAGTTCTTCGTCAGTAACGTTGTTTCCTGTGTATAAAATTCTTTCAGGTTCAAAACCGGCAAGAAGTGAGGTATATACTTCTCCAGGGGATACTGCGTCAATACAGCTTCCTTCCTGTTCCAATATTCGCATTACCGCAAGGTTTGTATTTGCTTTACAGGCGTAGAATATTTTAAAATCTCCGTACTGGCTGGAAAACGCATTATAAAGCCTTCTGTAGTTATCCCGTATTTTCATCTCGTCTATAACGTAAAGGGGAGTGTCATATTTTTCTGTAAGTGTTATAGCATCTGCTCCACCGATGCTTAAATTTCCTTTTTCATTTGTTTTAAGATCAAATTGCATTTATAATCCTCCAAAATTCATTCTGAATTTTGTCAAAAGTTTTGGGGTTCTAAAATTGTTAATTTTGTTAACAAACACTTCAATTTTGAAATCCAAAAAAGAAGTAAACATTAAATTTATTCTCTTCCTATTATAAAAAGTGTTTTATGTTGAAGTTTAAAAAATGGAAATTTCACTGGAATTTATGATATTTATTGAAAAATATTGTTTTAAAAACAGATCCTGTAGAACAAAAGTTAAATGGAAATAATCCATTTTTAAGAAAGGTCATTTAAAATAGTCTCTAAAACACATGTAACAGTGTCTATCTGACCTTTATCTATGTTAAGCGGTGGTACAAACCTTAAGACGTTACCTGCTGTACAGTTTATAAGGACACCCTGTTCTCTTGCAGTGGTTACAATATCGGAACAGTCAATATCAATTTCCATTCCAATCATTAAACCTTCGCCACGTACATCTTCAACGATTCCGTACAGTTTTTTCTGCTCGTTGAGTTTGTATTTTAAGTATTCTCCCATTTCTTTTGCTTTTAGAGGCAGATTTTCTTCAATTATGGTTTCAATACTGGCTTTTGCAGCTGCACATGCAAGCGGGTTTCCACCAAAGGTTGCTGCATGGTCTCCTGGTTCAAATGCTTCTCCAACCTCTTTTTGGGCAAGTACAGCGCCTATTGGGAATCCTCCACCTAAAGCTTTAGCAACAGTAGTTATATCTGGAGTTACACCAAAAAGATCGGATGCAAACATTTCTCCAGTCCTTCCAAATCCTGTCTGTACTTCGTCGAAGATTAAAAGAACGTCATTTTCATCACAGAGTTTTTTGAGTTCTTTAAGGTAACCTTCTGGGGGTACTATAACTCCTCCTTCCCCTTGTATTGGTTCAACCAGAACTGCAGCAGTATTTTCATTTATAGTTTCTGCAACTGCTTCAATATCTCCGAAAGGAACGTGTGTAAATCCTGGTGGCAGGGGCTCAAAGCCCTTTTTGTATTTATGTTGGCCTGTAGCTGTAATCATGGCAAGAGTTCGGCCGTGGAATGAGTTTTCCATGGCAATTATTTCGCCGTTTCCTGTAAATTTCCGTGCAAGCTTTACAGCCCCTTCATTTGCCTCTGCACCGCTGTTACAGAAGAATGCTTTATCATGTGGAGAAACTCCGGTGAGTAATTTTGCCAATTCTACCTGTTCCTGCGTATAATAAATGTTTGAGCAGTGGATCATCTTTTTAGCCTGGTTACATATGGCATCTACAACCTTAGGATGCGAATGCCCTATGTTATTTACGGCAATCCCTGCAAAACAGTCAATATACGTTTTACCTTCAACGTCCCAAACTATAGATCCCTGTCCCTTTGCAAGGGCTAAAGGATATCTTCCATATGTTTGCATGACGTATTCTTTATCTAAAGCCATAATCTCTTCTGTATTCATTAAATCACCTTCGTAATCAAAAATCCTCAAACACATAAGTGTTTTGGGCATGTAAAAACCAAATGTTTTTACAGTTGAAAATCTTCAATTTTCAAACACCAAAAAATCTTTGATTTTTTGAGTGAGTGGAAAATTTTATTATGTCATTGAAATTTATTTTACTAAAGTAATTTGTTTTGTGCCCTATTAAATCATCCGGAAAATTTAGAAATTTTATGATTTAAAGACCAAAACATAATTTTAGATTTATTGTATCATTTTTTTCAAACATATATCTGTTAATTTAAAGATTAAATGTAGTTAAATTCATATATAATATAATAAAATATCTATCTTAATATCTCATTAAACATTATTCCATGTTAAAAATTGTGGAAGTATAGGAAGTATTTGAAATAATGGGTGTTGCTTTCTACAATTTGAGTTTAATAAATAATTTTAAAACTTTTTACTGGATTATAAATTAATCACTGGTGAAAAAATGAAAAAAGCGATAATTGAAACTGATAAAGGAAATATAGAGCTCGTACTTTTTGATAAAGAGGCTCCAAATACAGTAGCTAACTTTGAAAAGCTTGCAAACGAAGGATTTTACAATGGCCTGACATTCCACAGGGTTATCCCTAATTTTGTCATTCAGGGAGGATGTCCTAAAGGAAATGGAACTGGTGGACCTGGTTACACCATAAAATGTGAAATAAACCCTCACAAACACGGTACTGGAGCTCTTTCCATGGCTCATGCAGGTAAAGATACTGGTGGCAGTCAGTTCTTCATTACCCATTCCCCACAGCCACACCTTGACGGAGTACACACCGTTTTTGGTAAAGTCGTTAAAGGAATGGATGTTGTAAACAAAATAAAACAGAACGATGTAATGAATAAGGTTACAGTCTTTGACGAATAACTTTATTCTAATTTATTTTTATTTTGAGAAGTATTATTATGCATTTTTTAAATAATTAAAGCTTAAATGTATCTGTGTTAATTGATTTTACTACAAATGGGATAATATGCTTTTAAATATCTAATAAATGGTTAAATTTTAAAAATCACATTGTTCAAAAAATTTATTAGCAACTTCTTATATAAAATAGAGTTAAATAGAGCCTTATTTCATATTCAGGTGAAACTATTTTGAATGTTTTAGAGAGAAAATGGCGGATATTATTTGCAATTGCTGTAGGAACCATAATGGTACCTATTAATGCAAGTATTGTTAATGTTTCGTTACCTACAATCACTGCTTTCTTTTCTACAAGTATAGCGAGCTCAGAATGGGTAATAACAGCTTATCTAATTAATTTACTGGGTTTTGTCTTATTATTTGGTCGATTAGGTGATTTCTACGGTCATGAAAGGATATACATGGTCGGATTGATTAGTTTCCTTGCTACGTCAATTTTATGCAGTTTGTCCCCTTCAATAACTTATTTAATAATTTTCAGGAGCTTACAGGGAATTGCTGCGGCGTTGATGATATCAGTGTCTTTAGGTATAGTTAAAAGCGCTTTCCCACTCAGTCAAACTGGTAAAGCTTTAGGTATATATGCAGTGGCTATATCTGCAGGTTTGGCAATTGGTCCAGCAATTGGGGGACTAATACAAACATTCTTTGGCTGGCAAACTATATTCCTGGTAAATATTCCCATAGGCATAACCAGTTTTTTGCTTTGTTATAAAGTGTTAACAAGAGATGAAACTAAACCAGTTAAATTAGATGCTCCTGGAGCAATAATACAGTACTTTTGCCTTTTTTCTGTAGTATACCTGCTTAATGATATTCAAACATCAAAATTAGATAATTTGACAATAATAATGGCTGTTGTGGCTGTAACAACATTAATATTGTTTATCTGGAATGAGAAAAGGGTAGATGATCCTCTTCTGGACCTTGAAATATTTAAAAACAAAACATTTTCTGCATTTAACCTCAGTCTGTACTTCAACTATATCTGCATGTATATGCTCCTCTTTATCATGCCTTTCTACCTGCAAAAGGTTTTACTATGCAATCCTGCATTAACTGGAGCTGTATTGACTGTTAACCCCGTAGTTATGATGATTTTGGCTCCTATAAGTGGGACATTGGCTGACAGGCTAGGTTCAAGACCTCTGGCAATTATAGGGGCATTAATAAGCGCTTTGGCATTTTACTCTATGACGTCCCTTACCATGTTCTCTAATGTCTTTGATGTTGTATGGAGATTAGCCCTTTTAGGAGTAGGTGCCGCAATTTTTCAGGCTCCAAATAACAGGGCAATCATGACTGTTATACCTGATAAGAAGAAAGGATTAGCTTCCAGTATTATTGTAACCATGAGAAATCTGGGAATGGTGTTTGGGGTGTCAATTGCAGGTATACTGCTGTATACAACCATAAGTCCGGATGTTTTACAGCAAAATCAACTATATGACCTGGCGGCATATAATTTTACAAGTGGAATGCACTTGATAATGATGTTAGGGGCACTTTTAAGCATAATTATACTTATACTTTCTCCAGTGGGAATTTACCGGAGGAAAATAACTGAAACTAAAGAGATAATTCAGGAATCAGATATAATACCTGCGCCGCAGGATATAATTGAAGAATCAAGCGAAATAATCAATGAATTAGAACTAGTAAAACATTCAAAGGAATTAATTGAGAATTCAGAGCTTTTAAGATACTCAAAAGAAATAATTGAAGATCCTGCAATACTGAAACGTCCAAAGGATATTTTAATGGAAAAATTCGAGGAACTGAATTTGGGAATCTCGAGAAAGGATGGTAAATAGTTTAAAAGAATTAACTTTATTAAAATCAAGATTTAATAGCTTATTTACAGATTTAATCTTTATTTTTATAATTTAACGATTTTATAACAGTAATTCCTGTTTTTATTAAGAATTTAGTTTTATACTGGACATTTTGAAATTTAAATATCTAATATGTTTGCTCTTTATATTATAACATTACTTTTAGTTTAGGTATTACTATTCTGGATAAATTAACCTTAAAAGTAATAATAAAATAAAAATAGAAAGTATTATATATGGAGAAGCTATAATCGTGTTTTTAATGGCAAAGAATAGATTTGTATTACCTTGAATATGAATTCAAGTGTTAACTAAAATATATGTCAAAGTTTACAATTTTATATTTTGATTTGCTGGCTTTGCCATATTTTTTCCTCCTTTAGAGGAAACTAAAAATTAACACTGAAAAAGGTAATTGTTTGGGAATATGGGATATTTAATTATATTTTTATATTAATTTCCAATTATTTGGAGGAATAGGCGTGAAAAATAACTGTTTAGCTGAATCTGAAGTAATAGAAAAACTGACAATATTAAACACAGATTTTGCAGGAAAAGGTTCCTGCATAGCATGGACAACATTTCCTTACAATGAAATTAATTTAAGAGTTGTAAAGAATTCTTTAAGAAAACTTAACTGGAATAAACGGGAATACAACTTAAACTACGATGAAAATCTGATTTTTGTTGAAAAAACTTTATTATAGTTATATTAAAACGCCTCTGTTTTTATTACTTTTTATGTAAGTATTAAGATTCTGTCTAAATTGGCCTTGAAAGTAATAATACCAAATAAATAGAAAGTATTATATACAAAAAGCGCTAATCTTTCTTTGTAATGGCAAAGAGCTGGTTGAGTATTAAGAATGGTTTAAAATACCCTCTTTAATTATTAATTCACCTCTTGCAAAATCTCTCAAAATCCTCAAAAATCGAAGCACTCGAAAATCTACGATTTTCGGTGCGTCAAATCAAAGATTTGACAGATTTTTGGGAGTTAGGAAATGCATAGCATTTCCTAAAAATTCGAAACTTACAAACATGAATTATTTGTCGCTTCAAAAACCTTCGGTTTTTGCAAGCTATGATTTTGCAGCCCGAAAATCCATGATTTTTGACGGTCTTGCCATGAGTTTCCCCCTTAAATATCTAAAGATATTGAAAATTAACCCATTAAAACCTACCTTAGCAATTAAAAAGTATAGGGCATTTAATTTTCGCTCAAATGTATTTAAATGCCCTACAAACTTTTTGAGGGATATAATATGAATTATAAAGATAATGTTGAATTATTAAAAATGAAAAAATTAACAACATTGGATTTCGTAGTAGAAAAATTGAAAGAATTAGATTTTGACTTTGAAAGAGAATCCACCTGTGTTGCATGGACCACTTTTCCATATAATGAAGAGAATTTAGAAACAGTAGAAATCGCTTTAAAAAAACTCAACTGGCGAACTGAAGAATACATTTTAAATTATGATGAAAATCTTATCTTTGTTAAAAAAGATTTAGAATAAATATTTTTTATTTACTTTGGTTATTGCATTTTTACATTTTTTAGGAATTTTTAAAGGATTTAGTAATAACATTTAACTCTGCTTTTTGATTAATATATTGAATGATAGTTATATCAGTTTATGGGCTAATGATGACATAAAAAGTTTATTATTATAAAAAAAAACGTTTAATATATGTTTAATATACAAATAAATATTATTTACGTTCTTTTTTTTAAATAACATATATTTAGCCAATTATAAAGGGTCTTATTTTGTTATTAGTTTTGTATAATATATTTTCTTGACTTTACCTAATTTTGAGAGGATTATTACAGATTAAACAATAGTTAATCAATTTGTAATAATTTTATGTGTTTTTTATTATTAAACTTCATAATTTGAACCTGAAAGTAATAATAAATGAGTAATAAAAAGTATTAAATATTGGTAGATTTTAAAATCCTTTTATAATTCAAATGGAGGTGAATGTATTAAAAAACAAGCGATATTATTAATAGCAACACTTATTTTCATATTGACACTGTGTGGGGCAGTGTCTGCAGCAAATACTACTGCAGGAGGTGATTCTGGAGGCACAATAAATTCAACAGATCTCAGCAACTCCTCTCAAAATAGTTCATTAAAAGAAGTTAGAATCAATGGCCAAGTTCTGGATTGTGTTACCAGTAAACCCTTTTCAGGAGTAAATGTGACTGTATCTCATAATGGGAATAAATTAAGCGTTACTCAAACCAATAACGAAGGAGAATATGAACTGAGATTTATAAGTAATTTAACTCAATTCAATGTTACATCTAGTTACACGGGGCATAAATCTTCATCTCAACTGGTGAATATTACTCATGCATCAAACAATTCAATGCAGGGAACTGCTAATTTTAAATTAGGGAAACCAAAAGCAGTTTTCTTATTTACAAGTTCTTCAGCAATATCAAATACATTAATGAATGCATTAGATCGAAATACTCACTTTACAAGTGAAGTCTATTTACTTAAAAATCTTCCAGCGGGTCTCAATCTCACCAAATATGACCTGGTATTTATTGACTATTTATATACTTCAACACCGAATCTAGATAAAATAACTCCTTTAATCGAGGAAGCAAAAGCTAAAAAGATACAGGTAATCATTACAACAACTTACTATATGTCAAATCCTACAAATGTAAATTCTACAAAGCTTTCTGTTATTAGGCAGTACTGGACCAATATTTCACCAGAAAATGTAAAAAATATGCTGAAGTATATGGCAGTGAATTTTCTGGGAGTAAAAGATACTTATCTGGCCCCTGCTACCGTAGTTAAAGTCGGTATTTACCATCCCGATGTGAGCAAGGTATTTTCAAATTTAACCAGTTATCTGGCATGGTATAAAAAATATAATTCAAACAAACCGACAGTAGCAGTTATGTTTGGCGAATTTTCGTATAACAAAGCAGATACAGCAGCAGTAGATGCATTAATTCGAGGATTTGAAGCAAAAGGGTACAATGTAATTCCATATTTCCTTGATCATGAAACGTATCCTCTAGGTCAAGTAGATATAAACACGTTTCTGGTGTATAAAGGAAACTTCCTTCCAGATTTAGTTATACATTATCGTGCTGCAGGGTGGGATATGACACGGTCATATAATGATACAATGGCGGAATTAATTTCAATGAATGTCCCTATTATCAAAGCACTGACCTATGAAGATTCCTATGAAAAATGGCTAAATGCTACTCAGGGAATAGGATCAGCTACATTTGCATACTCTGTTACAAATGGAGAAAAACAGGGTATAATTGATCCAATTGTTGTTGCAACCACAGAAACAGATTCTAAAGGTATAGCTCAAACAGTACCAATTACCCGGCAAATAAACTGGATAATTGATAGATCAATAGCTCAGATAAACCTTAAATACAAACCCAATGCCAATAAGAAGATAGCTATTATCTACTGGACTTCAAAGCCGGGATTAAGTTCGGGAGTTAGTGCAGGGCATTTAGAGGTATATGTCAGTTTAGTGAACCTTTTACAGGCTTTGAAAGACAGCGGCTATAATTTGGGAAATAAAAAAATTCCTACAGCCGATGAACTTGCGGTGATCATCAGAAATCAGGGTTCAAATATCGGTAACTGGGCACCTGGAGATCTGAAAAAGCTGGTTGAAAATTATCCTGTGGTTTTAGTTCCTGAATCTCAATATTTAGCATGGTTTAACAAGCTTAACTCTGCCAAAAGACAGGAAGTTATTGATGCATGGGGCAAAACACCTGGAGACATAATGGTTCACACTAAAAACGGTACACGGTATTTAGTTTTACCTGTAATTCAGTATGGAAACATTATCCTGGCTCCTGAACCATCACGTGGTTACACGCAGGATGATGACGTGATGTATCACAGTGGTAGTGTACCGCCAACTCATCAGTATCTGGCATTCTATTTCTGGTTAAACAATGTGTATAATGCTGATGCATTGATCAACTTTGGAAGACACGGTACTGTGGCATGGTTACCTGGAAAGAGTGCCACTGGTCTGGACTGTGAAAATGATTGGCCGGCTATTGTAAGCCAAGACATGCCTGTAATCTATCTCTTTACTGTGGAGGGGAGTGAATCTACTTTACCTCAAAGAAGACAGGGTGCAGTAATGATCAGTCACTTAATACCAACTATGACCATTTCGGGACTCTACGGTAATTTAACAACACTGAACCAGAAGTTGAATACATATTTCGATCAATCAACATCGGCATCCATCAAGGTAGAACTCAAAAGTACAATTTTACAGTTAACCAGGACTCTTCACCTTGATGAAGATATGAATGTGAACTTATCTACCATCAAGGATTTCGATCAGTTCGCTGTTGAACTGCAGGATTATCTGCAGGAAATGGAATCAGAATACATCACGCTTGGGTTACACGTGCTTGGTGAACCCCCAACGGGAAATTATTCTATTTACATGGTACAATCGCTTTTGGGTTACCAGTTTAGAGATTACATGAATGCTAACAAGTTAACTGATGATCAAGTATATTTACTGCTTGAAAAGGTTTTATTTGATAAAATGTCAGCTGAAGATGCTCAAAAATCGATCTTAAACCAAACTAAAACAGATTTAACGGCATATCTAAATCTGGCCATAATATACATGAATAACCTTGAACTGGCAATTAACGAGATCAACAGCACTTTGAAAGCATTAAATGGAGGTTATATTCCTGCATCTAACATTGGAGACCCAATTACAAATCCAAATGTGCTTCCTACTGGAAATAACATGTATTCATTTGACCCTAGAACAGTACCTACCAAAGAAGCATGGAATATCGCTGTGAAACTGGTAGATGAAATGCTGTCTTCTTATTATAAACAGCATGGAAACTATCCAGAAAAAGTAGCGTTCATGCTGTGGGCTACACATTCAATTCAAGATAAAGGAGTAATGGAAGCTGAAATACTCTATCTTATGGGTTTAAAACCTACATGGGACAGTACTGGATATGTAAATGGTACAGAGGTAATCCCTAATCTTGGAAGGCCTATGATCGATGTTGTAATTACTACAACTTCTCTTTACCTGAACGATTATAAATGCGTCCTGGATGTACTTGATGCTGCTGTAAGATATGCTGCGACCATCAACAGCACAACAAATTATGTTAAAACTCATTCAGATGGTATCTATCAGATGCTTATTAAAAAAGGCTACAGTGATGAGACTGCTAGACAGCTTTCGATGTCTAGAATATTTTCTCAAGAACCTGGAAATCACCATAACCCTCTAACAGAGGTTACCCTGGGTAAAAGTGGGGATAATATGCAGGCAGTCATTGACACCTATATAAATACATTCGGTTATTTATACGGTTCAAATGCGACCTCTCAAATTCTTGTAGACCTTTACACGGCAATTCTCAATGGAACTAATATGGCAGTTTTCAGCAGGGATGTAAATGCTAACGACTTGCTTGGAGATGACGATTACTATGCGTACTTTGGAGGTTTGGGGGCAGCTATTACTAAGATAACTGGTACTGCACCTGTAATGGTCATAAATAATCTTGAAAATCCAGATAAGCCCAAAACAGAAACCTTAGCGGAGTCAATAGCTCGTGATTTAAGGACTACTTACTTCAATCCTACATGGATCCGTGCATTAATTTCTCAAGGACCTGGTGCAGCCAGCCGTTTCTTAGATATTACAAATCTGTTGCCATGGGACTTATTAAATCCAGGTACTGCAACTTCAAACCAGTTCCAAACAATTTACGACATATATGTCACTGATAGTCTAAATTTGGGACTCACTGACTATTTCAAAGCTAACAATCCTTACACGCAGCAGGCGATCATGTATAACCTCATGCAGGCTATCCATTCAAACCGCTGGAATGTAGATTCTGATACTCGAAGAGCTTTAGCTAATAGTTTGGCTACTTCAATTAACGATAATGGTTGGAGTGGTGATCCTCTGGACATGAATATTGTAAACGAGATGTTCCAAAATATGAATTCTGTGCTTGTGAATGGAGTTAAAAGCAAATTGTATGCTTCCACACAGAACCCTGCATTTGCACCATTTAATCCTTCTAAACCGCAGCAGGGAGGATCCACTTCTACAGGTGGAACTTCTTCTCCGGGTCAAACTTCTACAGGAGCTACTTCAATTTCAGCTGCAAGTTCTACACAAAGTTCACAGGAATCTAAATCTAGTGCAGGTAATCAGGGACAAAAAGCGTATGAGATTACTAAACAAGAAACCCCGTCTGGATCGTCAGAATCAGAAATGCCATTAGCAGCAATATTAGGAGTTATCCTTATACTTGGTTTGATAGGTGCAGGTTATTTCAGAAAGGATATACCAAATCTATTTAAAAGGAAATAGCTCCTATTTCACTCGAAAATCTTTGATTTTCGGTGTTTGAAAATTTTCAATTTTCAACCGCAAAAACAGAATGTTTTTGCATGCCCCAAACACTGTCAAAATCTCCGATTTTGACACAGCAAAAATCAAAGATTTTTGCATGCTTTGTGTTTGAGGGTTTTATTTTTTGTATACACAGACTTAATTTTCAACTTCTCAAAAATAATAATTTAATTTTCTATTAAAAAGGGAATAGGAATCTGGATTAACCCGATACCTTAATAAAGACATCTTATTTGTGAATAAGGAGATTTATGGTAGACCCATTTCGATATCTTTTTTATTATTTATTTTTTACAACAACAATGAATGGTTCTATTTCATATATAAAATTTACTTTAATTTTTTTAAACTAAACTTGAAAAAATAGATAACATTAAATATCACTTATACTTGATTTTTATTCAAGTATACTTGAATAGAGGATACTTGCTAAAATTCAAAGGAGGTGAAAAATATTAGAAAACAAGCGATTTTAATAATCATTACAGTTGTTTTCGTGCTAGCTCTATGTGGGGGAGTATCAGCAGCAAATTCACAGGGAGGTAATGATACGGGTCAATTTCAAATAAATAATTCAACATCAAACTCTAGTAATATTAAAAGCACAGAAAAACCTGTTGATCCAGAAATTACCCTGAATGTCACTTTAGAACATCCTGAAGCTCTTTCTGGTAACAAATTACCAACTGTAACAGTGAAAGACACCAGTGGAAAAACGATCACTAATGTGAAAGTTGTTAAGGTTAAAAATAATCAGTATAAGGTTAATTTTATCAGTAATAAAACAAGTTTCAAACTGACTGTAAGTGCCTTAGGGCATGTGTCTCAAACAGTGAATGTATTGGTCTCACAGAGGAATGCCACGGATCCTGTACTTTATGGTGATGCATCTGTAAAGTTAAGGGCATATAACCTGCTTATAATAAGTGGATCTTCGTCCTATGCCAAGCCTTTCGTTGATTCCAGCAAGAAACTCAGGGACAAGGGCTACTACTTCAACCTGAACTTCTTCACCAGCACGGATTTAACATCTGTAGACACCAAAGCGAAAATAAAACACTCGGCATCCAAGGCGGATCTCATAGTCATAGAGATGATAAGTGAATCAGGCACACTTTCAAATTTAATGCCGCTTCTGTCGAATTCAAAGGCTAAAATAATGGCTTTAAGATGCGGTGTTGCATTTTTAAATAACAAAAGTATTGATTCTAATGATACAGAGCTTCGTACCTACTGGGATGGAACGGGTACAGACAATATGGAAAGGTTCCAGCTCAGAGCACTTCAAAGGGTTGGCATGTATGTTAAACCCTCTGAAAATCTGGGTGTCATAACATATCCAACTGAGTTCATATACCATCCAGATTCAACTACGCCACAGTTTGTAACATGGAATGACTATCTGAAATGGTACACTCAGAGTGGACACTACAATTCTGGTAAGGCATGGGTGGGTATAATGATGTACGCCTCTACATTCTTCAATGGAAATGGTGACATGTCCATCAGCATACTCAGAAGCTTGGAAGCCAAGGGTTTGAATGTGGTTCTGGCTATAACAGCATCAAATGATACTGCCCGGGCAAATGCCATAACAAAATACTTTTTGAATGGTAACTCCTCTCGTATAGGTGCCCTTGTGGCATGTGTTGGTTATAATATCATCTACAATAACCCTCAAAACAGCACAGATCTTCTGAAAAAGATGAATGTGCCAATATTTGCTCCTATATATGCTTCCGACCTTGAAGCTTGGAAGAACAGTTCTTCAGGACTTTCCAGTGAAGTTTACTGGCAGGTTGCAATGCCTGAAATGGAAGGAAGAATCGAACCTATTATTATGGGAGGGGTTGAATCCGCAGAAACTGATCCCTACACTGGAATCGTTGTCAAAAATTACCAGCCGCTACCGGATAGGATAGAAAGAATAATTAACAGGGTTTATGACTGGATATTACTTCAAACACTCCCTAACAGTGCGAAAAAGATAGCAATTATCTACTATAACGCTGCAGGGGGCAAAGATGGAGTAGGCGCTTCATATATCAACGTTCCTGAGAGTATATCAGCAATACTCCAAGCACTTAAAGCATCAGGGTACAAAGTATCAGGCAACTATTTAGTTGAATCTATAATTAACCTGTTCCTGACAGCTGGAAATAACGTGGGTTCATGGGCTCCAGGAGAGCTTAAAAAGGTTGTAGATGCAGGTGCAATAACCATACCTCTTAGTGAATACATGAAATGGTTTAATACATTACCTAAAGAACTTAGAGATGAAGTAATTGCCAAATGGGGTCCTGATCCAGGTAATGTCATGGTATATAATGGTAAAATTGTTTTACCTGGCATCATGTTGGGCAACATATTCGTTGGCGCGCAGCCGATGAGGGGATGGGGAGAAAATTCCACAGACATCGCCCACTCATCAGTGTTACCGCCTACTCATCAGTACATCGCATTTTACATGTGGTTGCAGAAGAATATGGGTGCCAACGCAGTTATACACATGGGAACACACGGGACCCTGGAATGGTTGCCGGGAAAAAGTGTGGGACTTGGTGAAGACGACTGGCCAGATATTCTTCTTGGAGACATGCCTAACATCTACCCTTATATTGTTGATAACACTGGAGAGGGAACTCAGGCTAAACGAAGGGGTTACGCAGTGATAATTGATCACCTCACAGCTCCACTCATAAGTTCAGGGCTATACGGAGATCTTTCGACCCTTCAGGACTTAATAAATAGCTATGACAGTACAAGCAACAGTGAACGTAAAACAGTTCTGGAGAAACAGATCAGAGCACTTGTAACTAAACTGCATCTGGATCAAGATATCGATCTCAACATGAACACTGCAGATTTTGAGAGCATTAAAAATGAGGTTGAACACCATTTAGAGGATCTTGCAGCAACACTCATGCCCTATGGACTTCATACATTTGGAGTTGCCTTGAACAGCACGATTCTGAATCAGATGGTTGAATCTATAGTGAGCTTTGACCCCGTAAATAGGAATAATGCTGAGTTCCGGGCAAAGATAAGGGCTGCACTCTCTCAAAACTATGAAATGGAATCATTACTTGTAGCCTTGAATGGAGAATTTGTATCTCCCTCTTTGGGTGGTGATCCAATTCGTAAGCCAGATGTGCTCCCGACAGGTTCCAATTTCTATTCCTTTGACCCAAGATCAGCTCCAGATACAACAGCTTGGGAAATAGGTAAGAAAATGGCTGATGACATGCTAAAAGATTACTACAAGAAAAATGGGCACTACCCTGAAACAGTGGGAGTTGTGCTCTGGTCAACTGAAACCATGCGTACCAACGGCCAGACCATAGCTATGATACTCAGATACATGGGTCTGGAACCGGAATGGAAGTCAGGAAGATTTGTAGGTGTTAAGGTAACTCCGTTGAGTGAGCTCCAGAGGCCCCGTGTCGACGTAGTTGTAACAATAAGCGGTCTTTTCAGGGATACATTCCCTTACACCATAGACATTCTGGACAACGCCTTCCGTCAGGTTGCAAACCTGTCTGAGAGTACTAGTAACAACTTCGTTAAGAAGCACTACCAGAACAACTACAACAAGTATGTGAACAGTGGCATGAGCTCTAAAGATGCAAATATCCTGGCAGGAGCCAGAATATTCGGAGAAGCACCTGGAAGTTATGGAACTGGAGTTGCAGCACAGGTACCATCCACATCCAAGTGGAAGGATCAGTCTGATCTCGTGGACACATACCTCTCAAGGATGTCCTACATCTACGGTGCAGGAAACTATGGTTTACAGGGACTTCAAGCCTTCAAGGATCAGCTGAAAACTGTACAGGCAACTGTACAGGTGAGGGACAACAATTACGGAGTTTTAGACAACGATGATGTTTACCAGTACCTTGGAGGTCTTACAATGGCATCAAGAAGTCTTTCTGGTAATGATGTCAGTGTTTACATTGCAAATACGCGCTTAAATCCAAGTATAGAGACTCTTGGCCAGTTCATGTCCAATGAAGTAAGAACAAGGCTTTTGAATCCTAAATGGAAGGAAGGCATGCTTAATGAGGGATATTCTGGTGCCAATGAAATTTCAAAGGAGATAGGTTACATGTTTGCCTGGAATGCTGTTACACCGGATGCTGTTAATGATTGGATGTGGCAGCAAATGGCTCAAAATTATGCCTTTGATTTTAATGTCCGAAACCAGATGCTTCAAGCAAACCCTTACGCATATACATCCATGCTGGGATGGATGCTTGAGGCAAACCGGAGGAACATGTGGAGTGCTGACAAGGCTACCTTAACTGAACTGGCTAATCAATATATTAATTACGCTAATCAGTATGGTGTTACATGCTGCCACCACACATGTGCCAATATTGACTTCAGCAATTTTGTGGTTATGAGCTCTTCATTGAGCACGGTTCAGCTTAAACAGTTCGCGGATATGATGAATAAGGCTACTAGTCAAACTTTAACTGTAGACTCTAAAGGGCCAAATTCACAGAATGAAAATTCTGGTAAAGGCCAATCTAGCACAGGTAAAAGCAGTGGCAGTGTTGGTTCTTCTGGAAGTGGCGTGGGTAGTGTTGGAGCAGCAGCGGTTACAGCTGCAACTAAAAGTGTTTCAAGCAGCAGTGGCAGTGCTTCAGTAGCTTCAGGTAGTAAAAATACCTATGAAGTATCTAAAGCCAATTCTAGTGGCGCGCCAGAATCTTCGGGAGTTCCTATATGGGCTATTATGGGTGTAATATCAATTTTATGCCTGCTTGGTGTTGGTTACTTCAAAAAAGATATTTTAAACCTGTTAAAACAGTCTAAAAAATAAATTTTCCTTTTTTTTATTTTTTGAATTTCATCGACTAAAAATTGGAATTGTCTGGAGGGTATCAGATTTGGCAAAATGTTGAATAAAAATAAGTATATTTTGAGCTTTTGGGTAATAACTGTTCTATAATTATTACTAGTATTTGAAATAAAGGCTAGAAGTAATAATTTTAGTTAAATAGTATTATTTTTGGGGGAAATAAAAGCTAAAAGTAATAATAAAAATGAAATAGAAAGTATTATATTGAATTAAACTATAAAAAGTGGGTTGATTACTATGTTAGAGTTATTATGGCAAATGGGAATATTATCTGCAGTTTTAGTGTTCGGTGTTAAGATCGGGCTTGCATCTGGATTTGCTGGGATTTCCAAAAAGGCTGCAGTGGCATTAGCGGCTGGTTATGGCCTTGGAATATTTATATTAGCATTTTTAGTTTCGGGACACACGGATATTGTTTATAAGATTGTGTATGATTATAATTTCGCTATATTTTTAGCTATGTCAGTAATAATTATGTATGCAGGTTTTCATACCATTAGGGAGTGGAAAGTGCATCGTAAGAATCATGCTAAGGTATCATGTGCTGCAATGATTGCACCGTGTCCATGCTGTTTTGGGGCAGTTATAGCAGCTATAGTGCTGGATTCTCCATTTATAGGAGTTTCTACAGCGTTTATTGGGGAATATGCAGCTGTTTTTCTTAGTATAACTATACTTGCTTTCTATTTTGCATCCGGCGCAATAGTAAACGTTTTTAAAAAGCCTTACCCTGTTTTACTGGGTAATTTCATGCTTTTTGTTGGTCTTTACTTTTTAGCTTCTGCTATAGTTATTCCGAATATAAGTACAGTTCTTCAATCTCAAATGAGCCCTCTAACTGTTCCGTCTGCAAAAACGTTGATTTATGCATTACTACTTGTTATATTACTTGTATTTATAGGATTTTACCTGACAAAAAAGAGGAGTATTTTAATACAAAAATAAATGAGGTGATTTAATGGCGGCAATTCCTGGAAGCGAAGCATTAAGCGCAGTTTTACATGTTATATCCCAAAGTCTTCTTATACCGGTTATTATAGGTTTGCTGGCCTTTATGGTTTATGCAATAGTTAGTTTTGGAGGTTTGCTCTCTGAATATTCAAGCAGGGTTAAATTTGAAATGGGTGACGTTAAAAAACTTATAAAAGATATATCAAACCCAGGCACCCCAGAACATGTACTGGAAGTGATTGAAAAGAGTGATTTATCTCAAAATCATAAGGAAATACTGGTAGGTATTGTAGAGTCTGATGATATGGGTTTAAAGTCAAGGGAATCCCTCGCAAGGAAGTTAATTGAAAATGAAGAATATAAGATAGCTAAAAGCCTTGAGAAAACAGATATTGTAACACGACTTGGCCCAACCCTTGGACTTATGGGTACATTAATACCAATGGGCCCTGGATTAGCAGCTTTAGGGGGTGGAGATATAAACACTCTTGCCCAGGCGATTATAATAGCTTTTGATACCACTGTTGTTGGTTTAGCTGCTGGAGGTATTGCATATGTTATCTCTAAGGTTAGAAGACGGTGGTATGAAGATAACCTTTCAACCCTTGAAACATTGGCGGAATCTATTCTGGAGGTCTTAGAAAATGCTTCGAAAAAACCGACGCAGATTACTTAACTCCTCTGAAGAAGATCCCATGGCAGGTACATCTAATTTAGTAGATGCAATGCTTGTTTTATCTGTGGGGTTCCTTATATTTCTGGTTGTTTCATGGAACATGCAGAGTGTGGTTTTCAGTGATACAACTCCCGAGGAAAAAAAACAGACCATGGAAGCGATGAAGAAAGCCGCTGAAATTCAACAGGGTAAACAACTCAACAACACACCACAAAGCCAATCAGGACAGGGAAAGGGTTATGTTCAAATGGGAACTGTATATAAGGATCCTAGTAGTGGCAAATTGATTATGGTTGAGGGTTGATAGATACTGCACAGTTATCTTTTCCTTTCATTTTTTAAACCAAAGATAGGCTAAGCGGAGTTTTAGGTTAGTATAGGTCTAAATACGATCAGAAATTATCATTTATTTCTTTTTTATTGCATGGCTGAAATTAGTATGTTATTATGTTTTCCATTGAAAATAGAACTGTTGTAATACTTTTTTATTACTTTTAATGATGAAATAATGGCTTTTGTAATACTCATAGAAACCTTTATATGATTAAAAATTAAAGGCATATACGGAGAGTTTAAGGGTTATAGAGTCTTAAAATGGAGTATTAACTTTTATCCTCTGAATTCGAGTTTAGTAATACTTCATTAGCTTAAAAGTGATCCTTATAAAGTAAAAGGAGGATTGAAAAAGATGCATATACCAAATGGATTTATACCTTTGTGGCAGTGTGCCATTTATTTTGTTATTCTCATTGTGGCATTGTACTTCTCACAAAGATGGGCCAGAAAGAACCTTGATGAAAAGTCGGTTCCCTTAATGGCGGTTTTAGCTGCAGGTATATTTGCCATAATGTCTATGAATATTCCTATAGCATTTGGAACGAGCGGACATATGGTAGGCGGAGCATTAGTCGCACTTGTATTCTGTGCTCCTGAAGCAGCGGTTATAATATTCACTTTAGTACTACTTGTTCAAGGTTTATTCTTCGGAGACGGTGGAATAACAACAATAGGTGCTAACGTACTTAACATGGGAATTATAGGCGGTTTTGTAGGACTTTTCACATTTAAAGCCCTAAGAAAATCAATAGGAAAAATAGCAGCAATAGCTGTAGCATCATGGTTATCTATTTTCTTAGCAGCGGAAGCTGTTGCAGTGGAAATGTGGTTAGCAGGAACATTCCCGCTCGTAGCAGGGCTTGAAATGATGGGAATATACCATGCATTAATAGGAATCATCGAAGCAGTTCTAACCGTGGTAGTAATCATGGGACTGGAAAGTGTGCGCCCAGATTTACTTGCATGGAATCGAAAAAAGAATGTTGAAGAAGTTAAATCTGAATCTATGGAGGCTGCAGCAAAATGAGCCCAAAAGACAAAAAATTAGTCCTGGGAGGATTAGTAATCTGCATAATAATCGCTGCTTTAGCACCATTTATAGCTTCAAGCAACCCTGATGGACTTGAAAAAACTGCAGAGGACGTATCAACCACTGAAGAATCTGCAATTTATGAGGCTCCAATGCCAGATTATACTATACCCTTTTTAGGTGAAGATAATCCTTACGGTGGAATAGTAGCATTGATTATAGGTGTTCTAATAACTTTAGGACTTGGATACATTGCAGCAATCTTCTTAAAAAGAAGAACAGCATCAAAACAAACAAATTAACTTTCTTTACTTTTTTATTTAAATAATTTTTCAAGAATAATACCATAAAAATCAGCTATTTTCTCAGTAATCTCTAACTCTTTATTCGTATAATCTTCTTTAGGATTACCAAGGACAATTTGGCCAGTAAGTTTGCCTGATGAGAATACTGGAACAGATAAAAACTGTTTTACCGGAACATGGCCTTCTGGAATTCCATGAGCAGCTTCGTGAATAGTAACATCTTGGGTATAAAAGGATTTTCCTGTATCCAATGAGTATCCTAAGAGCCCGCCATAAGTTCCATCTTTTCTTACTGGAAACCGTGCTTCACCTATTTCTTCGTACATGTCACATTCTGAGGTCATTTTAGTGAATGAAATACCTACACTATCTTTATTTTTGGGATCTACATAGGCTACATAGCAGTATTTGCTTTCAGTTAATTTAACTGCTTCTTCTAAGACAATATCTGAAATTTCTTTAAGAGAAAAAGATTGAGAAATATAGAGAATATCTTGCATTTGATCAGATTTGTTAGGGACATATGATTCAATAACTTTAATTATAATTCTTTTGGTTTCATAGGATTTATTATGAGCCTTTAAATTTTCTTCAGCCTTCATTTGGAGCCCTCATATTATTTAAATAGCCATAAATCAAGTTTTGAATATACTGGATCGTTTTTATCAATGATTTTAACTATTTTTCCTGTTATGTATTCTAATGGGATCTTTAAACCATTTTCTGCTAAAATGAACTTACGTTTTTCTTTGTGGAGTATTTTATCTACTTTTAATATTTTAAATGGGATAATGCCAAGTATTTTAGATTTTGAAAACCAGTAAAATGATACTGGGCAAATTTGAGGCCATAAGATCAGATCATCAACTTTGATAGATTCTGGGTTCTCTTTAACAAAAAGCAGATCATTTTTTAGAGCAAATGGCTTAATATCTTCCTTTATTTTTAATATAATTGTTTTATTATATCTTAAAGGTCTATTATACTTTTTCAAGAGCTTTGATAGATATCTAGTAGTTATAATTTCTAAATCATTCTTTGAATCAATGTCTTTAAGTATATTATCTCGGACTCCCTTTTCAAAAGCACCTGTTAGTCTAATCCATGCATCTAACTCATTACAAAAAGTATTCTTGCTTGTAGATCGCATTGGACATTTCCAGCAGTATTTATCCTTCAAAATTTTCTGGATTTTCCCTTGGAATTCTTTTGAGATTTCGCTGAATTCATCTAGTGCATTTGAAAGCTCGCCCATGGAAATCACTTATAAATCTTGTCAATGTTTTCTATTTAAAAATAATTGATTCCTGCTATATCGTGTTCGTCCCTGTCTCTGAATCACTTTTCTTTCCACCCTAACTCATTAAGAGCCCAAGCTACACGAGCTCGTGTATACATTTTTTCATATTTTAATCTGTTTGTCAGCGATTCCACCGCACGGTTATCACCAATTTTACCTAGAGCCGAAGCTGCATGGCCTCGTACCTTTTCATGTTCATCTTTTAATGAGTTTATCAATGGTTCTACTGCATGATTATCTCCAATTTCACCGAGAGCATAAGCAGCTTTTGCTCTAACTTTCTTATCTTCATGTTCTAATAATTTTATTAATTATTCAACATTTTTCTCCTGTTGCATTCTCTTTATATTTGGTTTGCCCATTCCAAAAACCATTGAAAAACAGCCCCTTACTACTCTATACCCATTCAAAATTATTTTTTTTAATGGATATATCATTGACTTATATTCAATGTTCCTTAAAATTGCTGAATTCATCTAACGCATCTGAGCTCGCCGATATAAATCACTTAGTGGTGTTCCCTCTAAAATAATTGTATATATTGCTTTTATGTTTGTTGTAATTAGCTTTATAAGAGTTAACAGTTCTGGACTATTTCTTTAAAGTCTTCATGAGCCCTGATTTTCGCGCATAATGGAACAAATACAGCTGGGTATAACCCGCATAATTCCCAAATCTTTCTATGCCAAATTTCCTCATTTTAGGATTTGTAACATTTTTTCCGTCAAAATAAAGTTTGGAAACGATTCTACTTATCCATATATCTACTGGAAAGGCTTTTCCAAATCCATAACCATAAAGGAGGATACAGTCACCTACTTTTGGTCCTACTCCTGGAATTTTGAGTATCGTGTCAAAAGCTGTTTCATAATCCATTTTGCTGATTTCATGTAGGTCAATTTCGCTTTGAACCAGTTCAGATGCCTTAATTATATATTTTGACCTGTAGCCTACGCGGCAGCTTCTAAGGTCTTTCCATGATGTCCGCGTTTTAAGTAATTCTGAATTGCATTTTTCTTCATCAAATTCATGTTCAGGGGCATTTGCAAGTACCTGTGGGCTAGGAAAAGAGTAGAATGTGCCTGATGAGAATTTGTATTCATCTCCAAACTTTTCCTTTAATAGATTTATTGCTTTGTTCCATTGCCTTATAGAATTGTGAGCAGAGGTTATAGAACATATAGTTGATTCAAATATATTATCAGCTTTAAATAGCCTTAATCCTTTACAAAAATCGATTGTAGGTTCCAGTTTAGGGTCATTTCTTAAAAAGTCGTATAATTTAGGAAGATCATCATTTAACCCAAAAATTTCCATTATTTTGGCTTTAATTTGCTCTTCATTTATTTCTTCTTTAGACTCAGCTATTATATCAATTGGATCATCAGTATTGGGCTTATGAGATATCTTCACAAGGCAAGCGTTATTATCTACAGATATTAATTCCTGAAAATATTTGCCCTTTTTTTCCCAGGCCGGCTGGGAAGTCTGACCGCTTCCAATAGTAAGCTCAAGATCAATTGGCCCTTTAAATTCATGGGGTTCTATTTTAAATCTGGTTTTCATAATGCATCGTTATTATTTAAGATCATTAAATTACAATAATTTTTCTAAAACCCTTACATAATTCTCTTTGGGAAGATTCTATTTTTAGGATATTGAAAAATTCTTGATTTTATCTACAATGAGTTTAAATATTACAATACAGCAACTGTATAACATAGGGGATAAGGTGTTTGTATGTATTGTCCAAAATGCGGAAAAAAGAGTACGGAAGATGATAATTTTTGTATTTCTTGTGGTGAAGATCTGAAATTACATAAAAATAGGGTAGATTTACATAATATTAACGTAAAACCGGACCTTAGTTATGGAAATGAGAATGATAGGGATGATATGAGTCATAGTTACTCTAGAACACCTGTTGGAAATAATGAAATCCAACTGGCAAGCTTGGGAAGTAGAATTGTTGCTTATATAATTGATACAATAGTTGTATTCGTATTAGCTATACTTGTTTTGAGCATAATGGCTTCAATTCAAACCATTACAGATGATTTATATAACTTACTTGCATATTTAGTTTATGCACTTGTCTTTTTTGGATATTTTATCTTATTAGAAGGGCCTTTAGGCAAAGGAAAAACTGTTGGGAAAAGAGTGCTTAAATTAAGAGTTATAAAAAAAGATCAGAGTATGACCGGTTATGGTGCAAGTTTTGGAAGAAATATTTTAAGATTAATAGATGGGTTTTTCTTTTACATTATAGGAATGATTCTCATATCTAGCAGTGATTTAAATCAGAGATTAGGAGATAGAGCAGCAGATACTATAGTAATAAAAGAAAATAATTATGAGAATGAATCCAGACCACCGACCAGTTTAGGATATAGCTGATGCCCTAAATTTATTTCTTTTTGCTATTAAGTAGTATGCAACAGTATCTATAAGTTTAGAAAATTGTCCCTAAAAAGTCAAGTGCAAGTCTAGAAGCTACTTGAGAAGTCATATTTCCTGCATCATAGAGGGGATTAACCTCTACAAGATCAAAACCAATAATGTTACCTTTTTCCGGCAAATTTTGTAATAATTCTCTCATTTGTAGGTAATTCAAACCTCCTGGTTCAGGAGTGCCTGTTCCAGGCACGGTTGAAATGTCAAGAGCGTCAATATCAAGAGTTACATAAATATTTTCGGTTTCAGGTATTTCTTTAACTGCCCATTTGATTCCATGTTCAAAAACATCTGAGGCAGTTATAATTTTTGAGTTGTATTTTGTGGCCTCATCATAATTTGCTTTTCTATCTGTAAATCCACGAATTCCAATTTGTGTAATGTTATTAACAGTTTTAAGGCCAGACGCACGCTTAATTGGGCTTGCATGGGAAAATTTAACATCAGCAACATTGTCTGTAAAATCGAGATGGGTATCAAAATGAACGATGTCAAAATCGACACTGAATGCTTCAAGGATTGGGAAAGTAATTGAATGATCACCACCAAAACCTACAGGAAAAACATCGCTTTCTATAATTTTTTTGAAGGTATCATGGATCATTTTCATATTGGTAGCTGTGGATGTAGGTAGGATGGGTACATCTCCATAATCTATGAGATTTACTTCCTGAAGAATATGCTTTTTTTGCTCTAGATCATAGGCACCTTCCACAGAATGCATGTAAATTCCATAATTTTGGGATGCAATACGGATTGCACGGGGTCCAAAGCGTGTTCCGGAGCGATTTGTGGTGCCCTGATCAAATGGAATACCGATCAAGGCTACATCCACATTTTTTAAGTTGGTTGTATGCTGGAGTTTGTAGAATGTTGGAATTCCTGAATATGGAAATTTATTTTCAATATCTTTGAGGTTCATGTATTCCTCCAGCAAATTTTAATACTTATGCGCCTATTTATGTATAAAATTAGTAAAATACGGATTTTTAAATTAGTAAGGTAATTAAGGAAAATTAGGGATGAGATGCAAAATTAGATTTTATTTTATGTGTTCTATAAAGTGAATTCCATTTTCGTTGATTGAGTATTTTTTATTCCTTTTAACCTCAACATTTATTAAACCCATATTCTCCAATTCTTGAAGGTACTGATAAACAGTCGATTCGGAATATTTCTTTCTTTTACCTTTAGATTTGGAATAGGAACGACTTAAGAGAGTTAGAAGATGATTAAATGTAATGCTATTATTTTTACTTAAAACTTCAAGTATTCTTATCTTTGTACTGCCAAAACGATGAGCAGGATTTACGGGAAGCAAAACAGGCTTACCTTCATCTAAAACATATAAAGGTGTGGATGCCTGGAACTGTGTTAAATAATAAGTAACATAGAGATCAAGTTTATCTTCGCTAGCGATGAAATAGGGGTCTTCAACTTCTTCAAAAACATTTTTAATTTCACCTACAACTTCATGGAAGTCGCCCTCTAAATTAATGACTTTATAACCATCTTTTTCTTTTTCAGCGTCTTTCGACAACATTATAACTTCATCGGCCTGGAAATTTTCCTTTTTAAGGATATTTTGGATAATTTCGGGCCTTTTGATTGTTGTTATAAGACTTGGCATTTAAAACCTCCGTATTTTTATTATATTATGATATTATGTTTTTTCATTAATATTAAATTTATAGTTTTTATTACTCAATGTGAATTCAGTCACCATAATAATGAATTCACATAAAAAAGTTTTTAGAATTGCAAATGAAACAAGAAAATTTAGTAGAATGTGAATGTTTAAAAATAGAAATTTATTTTTGACATTTTTTAGATTAGAGTGATAATCGTGAATTTTTAAAGGGAATAATTTTTTTAAAGGGATTATATACACCTCAAAATTATATAATGTAACTTAAAATAGCTTTTAAGGGAAAATCAACCAAAAAGTTTAGATGTAGATCATCTTAAAAGCTTCATGAAACGGGCACTGCTATTAGTTATTGAGTACAGTCCTTCTTTTGTTAATAATATCACTTTATTTGTTGTATTTCCATCCGCTCAAAAATTCTACGAATTTTTGGCGCAAGCAAAATTATAGATTTTGCTGCGTCACAATCTTCGATTGTGAACGCCCCAAATGCTTTGCATTTAAGGGTTTTTCAAAGATAAAATCGATATCTTCATGTTCTTTTATCACTGTTACAATGCTTGGCACATAAAACACATTCTAATATACTATTTGGTATGATTAAATATATATTTTTTATTATTTAGATATGAATTTAGGCACAATAAAAATAAATTTATTTAAAAACTGTTATTTCAAGTAAAATAGGCAATAATTGCACAAAATTTAAATATACTTGACTAATTTGTTTTAAAATCTTCTAAATTTAAATAATAATTTAAATTTCATTGATTAAACGGGGAATATAAAATATAATTGAAAAACTGTTGAAGAATTTAAATTTTAAAGAAAAAGAAAAAATTTTTATTTGTTATGATTGCGGTCGTGTTTTTTAACCTTTTTGATGTTAATTTCTAAAAAATCACCAACATCTACATCTGCAATCTCTAAAAGAACTTCTGGCACAGTTACATCTTTTTCCGTCCTTTTAACTATTGATGTGTAACCTTTCATATGATGTCTGTGGTATCTTCCATGATGTCTGCTATGATGATTACAGTCACAGTTTTTATCCTCACACATATAGAATCACCTTCATTTCAAGTTAATATATAGTATATTATGGTACTTTAAAGATAAATTTTTTTTATATTTACTGAACAGGTTATTATTGGTTATTTTCAGTATACTGATGGTTTAAATAACTTATTTTAACATATCTGCTAAATTAAGTGCCCATACATGTATTTTATCCCAGTCTCGGTAATCATGGCGTTTAGTGGTATCTATTCCCTGTTTTTGAAGTTCTTTTTTAATAAGGAAATTTGTGGCCAATTTATACATTAAGCCATGTTTGGCATTGGGGTCATACACGCTTCCAAAAAGCCCCATTGCAACAGGTTTATTAGATAAATATTTTTCAACTACTTCATCTAAGTATTTTTCCTGTCCTTCAGCTATTGTTTCTTCCATGTTGGCAGCACCACATGTGACAAAGAGTGCTATTTTCTTATCTGAAAGGGTAGATTTATTATTTTTCAGGAATTTAAGTGATCCTTTGGTCCATTTGCCTATTTTAATTCCACTTCCCACAATTACCATATCGTAAGGAGAAATATTATGGTTTTTAATGCCTCTAGAATCTATTAAATCTACATCAATACCTTCATTTTCCATAACTTTTTTTATTTCTCCTGCAATTTCTGCAGCTGTGCCGTATCTTGTCCCGTAAACAATTAATGTTTTCATTTTAATTACCTTTGTAGAACTTCCTTATTTTAGCTTCATGCTCGGGATTCATCATTTTTACAAATCTACAATTCCATCTCTATTCTTATTGGTTTTGTGTAATTTTCATTCAATGGCTCTTTTATTTTACTGTAGAATGCAATTGAGATTAGAATTCCTGCAATAGTTATTATTGCAAAGAAAATAACCTGTCCGATTGCGGGATTTACTCCATTTCGTGTCATAAAGAATATCATGGAAAGTATGGCGGTTCCCATAAGGGATGCTTTTATTAGGAGTATAGACACTAAGGCATATCCCCATTGTTTACCTTTTAAAATCAATATTCCTGCAATTAAGGTCGCAGGGAAAACTACTCCTATATCCAGGGCCTGAATAACTAATGTGGTGTAGTTTTCCAGTGCAGATGGGGCAATACCTGTTAATAATGAATCAATTATCATTTTTATCCACATTAGAGCTACCATTGCTCCTGAAAAGATTAAAAACGCCCCTGCTATTTTGCTGGTTTTTCCAGGAGAGATACTTTCCTTGATAGTTTTTACATTCAGCGACAGTAGTCCGTACACGAATGTATACAGGGACAGCGAAAATAAAGCCACGTACACTAAGAACAACTGATTATATGTGGCTAAAAATGACATTGATGCGTAGGAATAAAGGAAGTAAAATATAGTTCCCATCCAGATCAAATTGCCTCTAAGTGAATTTTTTTGGATTAAATAAAGAGAGCCTAAGAGTATGGGAATACATATTACCAGTGTAATTAGGTCTTGGCCCATAGCTTGAGCTGCCATAGAAATTGTTTCGTGTTTATACAGTCCTTTCCAGAATAAACCGGATAAAGTTGCTATACCTGCTAAAATAGCGATAAAAATTGAGTTTATATGTACTATCTTTTTGTCCATTTTTTCCCTCCAAAGGTAATATATTACTTGTATAGGTAATATATTACCAAAGTATATAAAGGTTGCGGTTGGAAATTTTTAGCATATCTATAAAAGGTTTAAAGCGGATTCA
Source organism: Methanobacteriota archaeon (assembly GCA_023436175.1). GTDB lineage: Archaea > Methanobacteriota > Methanobacteria > Methanobacteriales > Methanobacteriaceae > Methanobacterium_D. The sequence continues at coordinate 48,270 of JAEZKE010000095.1, read as the reverse complement.
AAAATGAAAATAAGTTATAAATAATCTTAAATTCACTAAAAAGATAATAATAAAAATGAATTTTAAGTAAAATTAAGCATTATATCGTAATTAAGATTAGTTAATGAAATTATAAAATTAAAAAAGAGAATACTCTTTTTAAAAGAATAATCTCCTTTGGCAAAATTATATTTTGCTATCTTTAAATTATGGAATTCACTTTCTAACTTTTCTGAGCTGATCCCATTAAATAACCGCCTAAAGCAATTACACCAAGGATAACCGGATAAACAATGAGTCTTTCAGTTCCACCAACACCAAATGCCATAAATGGGTTTGCTTCCTGCAGAATAATCACAAGCAGGATATCTATAAATGCAATTGCACCAAGCACTATAAGAACGTATTTAAGCAGTGAATCTCGTAAAATTGTGAAAGAGGTCAGTAAAGCTAAACTTCCGAAGATAAATGAGGTCATTGCAAAAATAACATGGGCACCTCCTGTGTATCCTGGAAATATACCCACTCCCATAGCCCCAATTCCGAGAAGGCCTAAAAATGCCGGGAAAATTTTGCTTCCATATTCTTTATAAATTAAATAAGCGGCTATAAGGACAAGCAAGCCCGCTACAAATACAGTTATATTGAAAATAGTTGCTGAAGGTTCATGTACGGGTAAATCTGCAAGGGAACTGAGATCATATTTTGCTGTATTATATCCTGGATACAGTGTTTCAGCAATGCTTACAAGTAACATAAATTGAATGCCGCTAATAACCAGCAATAAACCTGCTATTTTTTGGTAAAGAATTGATTTCGTTTCCTTTTCATATATAATATTTACACCTCCAAATAAAAACCTGTTAATACAAAAGCTACTAAACGCGCTTTTTTCGAGTTTATGAAAGTTATATTCCATTTATTTTTATTTTAATCCCCTTTCAATTTTTTATTTTTATGATAATTCATGATATAGAGTTTATTAATATCTTATTTATATTTCACTGACCAGATTCTTTAAAAATAGATATAAGTGTAAAAGCTTTAAATTTAAAAGAATATCTAAATGATGCTTTAATGTTTAAATCTAAAAAAAGTTGATTTTGGATAAGTGGTTATTATTTCATCTAAAAATTATCTAAATTGTAATTAGATTTAGAAAATAAAAAAATTGGAATATTTGAAAAGAAAATTATCTTAGAATTTCCATGAATCTAGATCCTTTATTGTTAAGAGAATATCTATTACCTTCGCTGTTAACTAACTCGGCGTTCTCAAGCTCGTGTAAATACTGATTAATGGTTAATTTTGAATATTTATCTTTCCTGCCCCTTACTCCTGATTCTCTAGTTAAATGATTTACAACATCATCAGGGTTGGATTGTTCATGGTCATTTAGATATTCCATTATTTGCTTTTTGACATGTGTAAACGCGTGTGAAGTGCTTACAGGTAATGATATAAGCTTATTATCATCTAAAACATAAAATGGAATTGTTTTTTGGAGCTGGGCTAAATAATAGGTTACATAAATATCAAGTTCGTTTTCGCCTGCAATGAAGCATGGCTCTGGGGCAAGGTCAAAAATACATTTGATATCCTGTAGAATTTCAAAGAAATCACCTTCTAAAAATTTGATGGTATAACCTTCTCTTTCAACGTTTAAAAGGCCATGAATCTCTCCTTTGGTTAAAATTATTACATTTTCGGCTTCAATTCCCTTCTTTTTAAGAATAAAATGAATATCTTCAGGATCTTTAATTGTTGTTATAATATCTGGCAATAATAACACCTCCTGCTTAATTATTATGTGAATATGTAATAATAAATTTGTATGTTTAATTATGATTTATATTTGAGTTTCTTAAAATCAAGAAATTTATAAATAACAAATCATATTGTTATGTAAGATTCATTTATTAAGATAAATGGGGAGATTGGATGGACATAACCCGGATGTTTTCTGATTCATATATCTTATATCCATTTTCCAATCCTAATAGAATGATTGGACTGGGGCTTTTATTATGCACAAGTTTTCTGGTTATACCTGCTGTACTTGCAGGAGGATATTTCTTGAAAATTATCGAAAATACAATAAAAGGAAATTACGAGTTACCTTCATTTGAAAAATGGACAAAAATGTTTGCTGACGGTTTAAAAGTTGCTGCAGTTATATTATTCTACTTTTTACCAGGATTGAGTTTGGAGTTTGTTATGAGCTTACTGTTACACAGCAAATATGCATTAATTTTAGATGGCTGGTTTATTTTGGGCCTTTTTGTCCTTACAGTAATTCTGTACATTTCAGCATATATCCTGGCTATTACAGCAATACCTCGTATGGCTTATAAAAACCGACTCAAAGCAGCTTTGGACGTTAAAATGGTAATCATGGATATAAAAGATATTGGGCTGAAAAAATATGCCTTTTCTTTAATCGGGCTTTCGATAATGGCCATATATTTGATAGTGTTTGCCACTTATTTTCTGCAGTTATTTACATACATAGATAACTTTTTAATAGGCTTTGTAATTGGTATATTTGCCGTAAATTTAATGGTCTACTCATTACTTATTGCGTCCCAGGGAAGATTAATGGGGTTAATCTATTTAGAAAGAACATGAATTATTTCTATTTTTTAAATTATTAAACCCAAGACATCTAAATAAACATAAATCCTCTGATAATGAAGAAAAGGCCTAAGAATAAATAGACCATGGTTGTAATATAGTCCCCATAGTTAACTATCCAGTTACGGGCGGGATTTAACATATCGTCTGCTCTAGTTGAGAATACTAAATAAATAATAAAAGGCACTTCAACGAGTAAAAGTGTAATCAAGCCTAATATAATAACAGTTTCTGCAGCGAGTATAAATCCGGGATTTGAAAGCCCAATAATAGTACCTGCTTGAAGTACAAGAATATCTGTGGTGAAGCTGGCCAAGAATGTAATAAATCCAAAATAGAAAAATTTGATGAAGGTTGAAGAATTTCTATCTTCTCGAAGGGAACTTACAAAGCCAAGAAGACCACCTTCTCGGGGCTCTTCCCTAACAAAAATGGTTTTCAACGCTATAATAACTAAAATACTGCCCAAAACAACTTCAGTTATGGCTCCGATATGGATTACGCCCAGGGCTACAGCAGAAAGGCCGCTGCCTATGTACATGCCTGAAAAGGCAGCAATCAAGAAAAATATAATTGAGCCAAATAGATAGGAGAATGAAGCTAAACGCGGGCTTCTTGTGGGAGAAACGGTAGTTAATAATGTAGCTAATATTAGGGGGCTGACTGCTGCACCCAGGGCATAGGGTAGAATACTGGCAACTAAGGAGTATGGTTCAGGCATCAGGTTTATTTATGTTCTTTGGTAGTAATAAAGTTGTATGTTTTATTACATAATTAAAATCAAAAAGGATTAGCCTAACTCTTTATAGTATCACCCCATTAATTTGAAAGATAATTTTTATATTTTAATAGATAAAACAAATGCTTTTTAGCACACTAATTTAATTTTTAGAGATATAGAATCAATATATTAATTAAATTACGTAATTATTTAGTTTAAGTGCAAAATTAGATACTATAAAATTTAATCAGAAATAGAATTAACCGCTGGCCCCTTTCCAACTTGTTAATTATATGGGACACAGTGGAATTTTTTTGTATTGTATATATTCTGTAAATAGATCCATGTTAAAACAAAGATTTTAGAATTATAACTTTTCATATTATCTAAATTATGAAAAAGCATGCAAATATTTATTTAAAAGGCAAAATTAGATATTATAAAATTTTAATCAGAAATAAAAATAGTTGTAGTTCTTTTCCTACTTGTTAATTATATGGGACACAGTGAGATTTTTTTCATTATATAATTTTATCTGCTAAAAAACAAGAATTTAAGGATATTACATCTCATAATTTATTTAATCTTTAAAAATCACGTAAAATTTAGTTTAAATATAAAATAAGGGATATTAGAGCGTTCAAGAAAAGAAATAATTAACTGTTGGCTTCTCTCCAACTTATAAATTATATGGGACACAGCGGGACCATTTTTCATTCCATGATGTATCCTGCGTTAAATTTTAATTTGAAAGTTTTTTCATAATATTGTTCTACTCTGGGTGAAATAGTACTAAGGGACCTGTCAGTAAGTTTTCCGGAGCAGTATTCATCCAAATTAGAACGTAAATTTGAATTAAAAGGCATATTATTTTTAGTAAATGCAATATAGACACATATAGCAGCCAAAATTACCTCAATTTTACAGTTACCGCAGAGATTTTTCATGGCTCTTCCCTGGTTCATAATATATATAACCATTTCCTTGGTGTCTATAACTGAGTAGGGGTCCATGTTAATTAAATTCCCAATAATATCGACATATGAGTGATATTTCTCTATTCTCTGCTTTCTTTTCTTTTCGGCTTCATAGGTTCTGTCGTATTTTCCGTAGGATTTTTTTGAAAGCTGTTTAATTCGATTCCAGGTTTTATATTCATCTTTAGATGGGTTAATAAAAGAGGGGTCTTTATATTTATTGTCCTGATTTAAATCAATAGAATCTCTAAAAGAAACGTAGCGCTGAGTTTTAGCCAATTCTGACACGTGTTTAGTATATCCGCAGGCAATACATTTATAAGAATCACTGTATGGGTTAAAACATGTTTTTATGCCGCATTTAGGACACTTTGGGGCATTTCCCATGATAGCATACTGCTCGAAAGAATCTAGTTCAAGTGTTTTGGTCATGTTGTAATGCTCCTTAATACTATGCTTTTGCAGTTAAGAGCATAAGTAACTGTATTTTCCTTTTTTTTATAATTTAAAAGAGCTGATTATAATAGCTTAAATCAACTTCTCTTGAGTCAAATTATAAATTTTCAGTTTAAAAAACTTTTGCACCTTCCTATAAAAAGTAGTATATATTGATGAAATTTTTAAAATGGTGATATTGAAATATAAACCTAATTAGAGCAAGATTAGGGGGATATATCTAATAGAAATTGATTTTCGTATGAATAAGACCATTTTAAAGTTTCAACCTTTATAACCTTTACTCACAAATGCATTTCCCCGGAGCAAAAATCTCCATAATTTATCCCTGTACTCCTCTGCATAGTCAATATGAATTCTGGGTGCAGCTATAATCTCTTCATTACTCCTTAAACCAGATTGATTTGTAATAAAAACTTCATCTCCACATAGATCAATTCCGTTGAGAGATGTATTGATATTCATTGCCTGGCAGAGCTTTGAAGGTCCGTTAGTTAAATTCTTCAACTTGCTTTTCCTGCTGTCTGAGATATCTATCTTTCGACGTTGGGCCATTAATTCCAAACCTTCCACAGGTTCTAATGCCCGAATAAGCACTGCTTGAGGTATATCTTTTTTCTGTGTTACAACGTTAATGCAGTAGTTATATCCGTGCAGCTGGTAAATGTAGGCAAAACCACCTGTTTTATACAGTGGATCCATTCGTGATGTATGGCGACCTCCGTAAGAATGAGCACCTTTATCTTCTGGACCCATATAGGCTTCCGTTTCTACAATTCTTCCATTAGTTATTCCTTCTGATGATATATGAACTAAAATACAGCCTAATAATTCTTTAGCTACAACTAATGTATCTCTCTCATAAAATGATCTTTCAAGTTTCATGGATGTTTATCTCCATAATATGAGTGAATTAATTTGAGATCTTCAGTCAGTATATATTCTGTTGAATAAACATTTTAAAATAGGCATGAACAAGTTATAATTTATAAGTTATAAGATATAAGTTAGAGAATAATTAAAACTTGCCTGTTTAGATAGAGATCAGGTTGTAATTAAAAAAATAGAAACAGAGTTTATGAACTCTTTATATTAATTAAAAAGTATTTGGAGATTCTTTAAAGTCTGTAATTAGCATTTAAAGACTATTTGTTAATTCACGGGTTTATTTTTGTATCCTGAGTCATGGCTAACAGTATTCTATCAGAGTAGTGCACATCGTAGTATCTGAAATTGTTTAAAAAACTTTTCAGATGTTTATCACCTTTTTCAGTTAAAGAATACTTTTCAATTTCTTCAATCTCTATAATTAAAAGCTTATGATCTTTTAATGGGTGTATAAGAATTTCAAATTGCCCTTCAAAGTCATAATGTTCTTTACATGTCGCATTGAGTTCACTGAGTACTGGAATGTAGTTATCCGGATGGAAAGCCCTCTTAAGAGATGATATAATTTCTGGGCGTGTTTTTAGCTCTTCTGCCCATAATGCATATAATATCCAGTTTCTGAAGGCCATTAATTTATTTTCTTCCCAGCATTCCTGCAAAGGCAGTTTATATTCCTGTGAATAATCCTCTTCTTCACCCTTTTGAGCTGAAATGGCTTCTCTAAGTAATCCCACAGCATCTCTAAAGATACCTGCCCCTACAAATAATCCAATGACAGCGTCCACGAAGTAAATACCATAAATGGCAAAAATAGCGCCTATAATAACTGAAATGCCAATGAATATATGATTTTTAGAGTCTACAGACTGGGATATTAAAGTTAAGCTATTGGAGACTTTTCCAACAAAGCGCTGGTAATAAAAGAGAAAGACCGCTGCTAATATAGCTATTCCTTCGACAGCTATAACTAAAAATGGTAAAGCCATAGGCTCCGAATTCCCGCCTAATATTCCTAATATGTGGGTAACAGAATCAAATAAAACACTAATTGAAGCTACAAACAGTCCTATTATAACCAGAATAGTACTTAGATCCTCTCGATGATATTTAATTCCCAACCAGACTAGAATGGCCTCGATTGTATCCATTGTAGCATCTGTACCGTCGGCTATCAAACCAACACTACCACTTACTAAACCACTACCTAGTTTGAGCACAGCTAGGAATGCATCTAAAAAAGTGGTGTTTTTGGCAGTACTTGAAGGTGTTAACTCGCCCTCTGCTGATAAAGCACTTTTTTCCATGTGCTCCTTAAACGTTTCGGCATTTTTTAGACCTTCTTTGATTAATTCATATTTGTTTTCCTGATTTAATTTGACCCAACCTTTTTCAACTAACTTTTTCATCTCTTCTTCAGGAGAACCGGTGGCTTTATCAGCTCTTCCATCTTCTAATTTAGAACGAATGCTGGAAAATCTGAAAAATAATTGTTCAGTTAACGGCTGACCCTTACCAGGTAACTGCTGATACCAGATCAGGGATAAAAATAGGATCGTCTTTTCCCATAATTCCTCTTTATTTAGGGGACCCTCTTTTAAAAGGGCCATCATCAGGAATTTATCAAATCCTAGTACTGGCTTCTCGTCTTTCATATTATCTTCTCGATATTTTACTGCTATGATATTACTTAAGCTCTATTAGCGTGTTATTTGAACATTTTAAATATAATTTCATCTATAATAAGAAATAGACCAAATTATTATAGTAGATTACTTAAACATCAATAAGTATTTAATTATTTATTTTAAATTTATATATAATGTTATTATTCAAAAATAGGAGTTTTTAATGATGGATTATGAAAATTTAACTGAATATATGCCCACTGACCGTATCGAAGCTTTAGTGGACGGCATATTTGCTATTGCAATGACCATATTAGTTTTAACATTAATTGTCCCCGATGTTAATGGCCCATTATCTAATATGGCTGTTCAAAATGCTATTTATGGTATTTTACCTAGTTTTTATACATTAGTTATGAGTTTTATTCTCCTGGCCTTCTTCTGGACCATACAGCACCGTATTTTTCACAAGATAAAATATGTAGACACTGTCATGTTATGGATAAATATAGTATGGCTGCTTTTCATAGTTTTAGTTCCATTTATGGCTTCTTTAACGGGAAAATATGATCAATTTCCAATTGCTCACTTTATTTCCAACTTAAACTATTTGGGAATAGCTGTATTTCTTTATTTGAACTGGCACTATGCCAATCGAAGTGGTTTTGTTCACGAAAAAGTAGATTCCAGAGATATAATTTTAACTAAAAGAGATATAACTATTTTTATATGCATTTCCATTTTGGCATTGGTACTTTCCTTTATAATCCCCAGTTGGAGCGGGTTAGTGTATATACTCATTTTCCCGTTGGAATATATTGGACATAAGTTATAATCACTTGGAAAATTAAATAATCAAATTCCTTTTAATTCCATTTTCAATTTCACAGTGTCTAAAACAATCCACAATATGGTCATTAACCATACCTACGGCTTGCATGAATGCATAACAAATAGTAGGCCCTACAAACTTGAAACCTCTTTTTTTCAGGTCTAAACTCATCTCTTGAGATTCAATTGTAAAAGAAGGCATATCTGCAGGAGTTTTCCATTTGTTTTGAACTGGTTTTCCACCTACAAACTGCCAGATATACCTGTCGAACGATCCAAATTCTTTTTGAATCTTTAAAACGGCTTTTGCATTTGTAATGGCAGCAGTGATCTTGCGGCGGTTGCGAATTATACCGGGATTCTTCATGAGTTCTTCAATCTTTTCTTCGTTATAAAGAGCAATTTTGATAGGATCGAAATTGTCAAATGATTCACGATAATTTCTACGCTTTTTAAGCACTGTAATCCAGCTTAAACCAGCTTGTGCCCCTTCTAATACCAGGAACTCAAAGAGGAGATTATCATTGTGAACTGGAGTGCCCCATTCTTTGTCATGGTATTCGATCATTAAAGGGTCTTCTTTGGCCCATGGACAGCGAATTTTCATGGTTATTTATTTTTGGTTTAATGTTTATTTATTTTTGTAATTTTGAAATATAACTGATTTAATGGTTATATTTTCAAAAATAGGGTAGTAGGGGCCTAATATGTCTAAGGGGGGGGTATGATGTTACCTGTTTATTAATATATTAAATGTAAATAGAATAATTGATTTACATTTAGGGGGCGTGTTTACTTAGATGGAAATAGTAACTTTTCTTAAATTTGATTATCCTACATTATTCCTTATTTTTTCAACAGCTTCTTCCACGCTACATCTTACATATTTGTTTTCATCTTCTAAAACCATATTTAAAGGCTTTATAGCTCTTTTGTCCCCTATTTCGCCTAAACTCCAAATAGCATTATTCCTGACAATAAACTCTTCATCTTTTAAAGCCTCAATTAAAGGTTTCACAGCGTCTTTGTTCCTGGAAAGGCCCAGGTATTTAGCTGCTTTCCATCTAATATTCATATCTCTATTTTTTAAGGCGCTAATTACTACTGGTAAAGCATCTCTATTTTTAATGTTACATACTGTTTCCAGGGCAAGCGCTCGTTTAACAGGATTGTTACCATTTAGATTATTAATTAAAGAATTAAAATCAGTTGATTCTTCATCATGTGATTTATAAAGTTCTATAGGGTGAGATACATTTTTTAAGATTTGGATTTCCATACTTCTTTGGTATTCATTATAACAGGAAGGACAGAAATAACTATAACTACCTTCTGGAATGAAGTCTTTTCCACATTTGATGCATTCTTTAGATAATGTATCTATGCATAGTGGGCAAATGAATGAATTTTCATCCTCAAAAATGAATTCTCTGTTACAACATTCACATGTACGGATTTTTTCGGCACAATCTGGACAGTATTTTAATTTATAAAGCTGGGATGTAGGAAAAGATTTATTGCATTCAATGCACTTACCATACGACTTATCTTTTGCAGATTTAATCACATCACAGCAATATTTACAGTACTTATGGTCGTAAATTTCCCAGGGTGCTATAATTTTACCGCATATAATACATCTATTAAAGGATATGCTCTCCATTATTTCAAGATTTGATACATTCTCATGTTTTTCTAGTTCACAAACCGCTACATCTGAACTGATTCTATTATATAGATCAGGTTCTCCTTTCATTTAACTCACTTTCCCGTAATTTCTCCGCGTATAATATTTTTAGTTAATACTGTGATATAGAGAATATGACTTTTAAATTTTCCGATATATTAATAATAACTTATTAATAATATGCCGCTAAAAAAAGGTCCAAAAATCAGTTCATATATTCACGCTTATTTAATAGTGGCTAAAAATGAGTTTATACTTTTATTTGCTTTATTTATTCTTAAAATATAAATATAAAATTAAATTGTAATGTTTTAAATAATTATATGAAGTATAATTATTAAAATGATCGTAAACATCCGTATTTTTGATTTAATGAGCCATTTGTTTATATTTAACTGTTTATTGTGAAAACTTTAAATTTAAATTGTATTAAAAATGTACATTTTGATAAACTCTACTTTTGAAAAAATACTTGAAAATATTTTACATCTCAAAAAATTAAATCATAAAGGAATTTCCTAATAAGGTTTAATTTTATAGAGATTAATGAATTAAATTCCTCAAAATTAAATTCTAACAGGAATTCCTTTTTCTTTCAGATATTCCTTTACAACACGTACAGGGTACTCTTTGTAATGAAAAATACTTGCTGCAAGGGCAGCATCCGCTTTACCAACAGCAAATGCATCATAAATATGCTCTGGAGTTCCGCAACCACCAGACGCAATAACTGGGATATTTACAGCTTCACTTATGGCCCGGTTAAGATAATTATCATATCCATCTTTGGTGCCGTCGCGGTCCATTGAGGTCAGCAAAATTTCACCTGCTCCACGTTCTTCACATTCCATAGCCCATGAAATAGCATCAATTCCGGTAAATTCACGTCCTCCATAGATACTGCAGTCAAACCAGCAGTAGCCATTGTCTGTTTCAATGATGGTTTTATCATCATTTTCTTTTGGATTTTCGACGTAACGGCGCTTTGCATCTATCCCGATTACACATGCCTGTGAACCCACAACTTTTGAAGCTTCGTTGATAAGATCTGGATTGTGAATAGCAGCGGTGTTTGTAGAACATTTATCAGCACCGGCCTTAAGCATGTTAACATAGTCTGCTGGTTTTCTTATCCCCCCGCCCACGCAAATTGGGACAAATACATTTTCTGTGGTGGCTTTAATAACATCAGTCATGGTTTCTCGGCGCTCATGAGATGCTGTAATATCTAAAAATACAATTTCATCTGCACCTTCTTCATAGTAACGAGTCGCAAGGTCGACAGGCTCTCCAGCATATCGAATTTGCTTGAATTCAACCCCTTTTACAACCCGTCCATGCGGCACGTTTAAATCACAGTCAAGGCATGGTATAATTCTTTTTGCAAGCATTAATTTACCTCTTTTATTTATTTTTAAGGTTATTTAGTGTAATTTCCCCTTATTTCTTAATTCATGATAAGATATTATTTTTATTAATTTAATTGTTTATGTGGTAATTTATACTCTGTGGTATACAAAAATTAATTTTTAAGCTTAAAAATCTTTATTTTAATTTTAAAATCTGTAAATTTATTTATTTTAATTAATAAGCCAACATTTTAGTTAGAAATGGTAATAAATTTCAGTTGAACTTTGCTAAGTTAGTAATACTATCTAATAAAAAGCTAATATTTATATGGGTGAAAATCTAAGGAGTAATGGTGGTAATATGATATTGGAAAATTTTAAGAGAGAGTCGCTGATACCATTGCCGGTATCATTTATTTCTACAGTTAGTGAAGATGGGGTAAGGAATATAGCACCTTATTCATGTATTATGCCTATTTTACGCCCCTTTGACCTGATTTGCGTGGCTTCAGCGAAAATGAGAGATACATTTGTTAACATTAAAAGCACAGAAGAATTTGTTATTAACATGCCTGGCGCTGACATGGCAGATAAGGTGATGCCAACAGCATCGCATGTTCCTTTCGATGTTAATGAATTTGAACTGGCAGATTTAAAAGAAAGACCTTCTACAAAAGTCCAAGCGCCTGGAATTGAAGGCTGCTACGCGTGGATGGAATGCAAACTCCACAGTATGCACGAAGAAGAGTATAATGGTGTGCCTTATTTACTGATTATGGGTAAAGTAGTACATCTGGAGATAGATGATGATGTCTACAACCATGAGGATGGTTCATGGGATTTAGAAAAGGCTAAACCATTAATGATGACTGAATCAGACAGGGGAATGCATTTTTGCACTGTTAAGAGCATTGATAAATTTGAACCTTATGGGGCTATGTTTGAAGATGGTAAAGACCCTCTTTCATGGATGTATGAAAAAAGAGAAGTACCTGATGCAGGTAAATAAACGGGAAGTATTGTCATGCCAAAGATCGTTATTAGTGGAAGAGGCGGTTGCGGAAAAAGTACTTTAGTGACTTTAATGGCCAAAGAGCTTAAAGAACAGGGGAAAACAGTTTTAGTAGTAGATTCAGATGAATCTAATTTGGGTTTAGGGTCAATGCTGGGAGTTGAACCCGCAGAAAAGACCCTTATGGATTATTTGGGAGGTAAACCTGCTGTAATGGACAAGCTAATGGCTCAAATTAAAGAAGAAAAAAACGAGCAGGCAGAATTTTTCATGGAAAACTCTGACTTGAATAGTCTATCACCAGAATTTGTCAGCTGGAATGGGGATCTAGCTTTAATTCAGATAGGAAAAATTGAACACACCCTTGAAGGATGTGCATGTCCTATGGGTGCTATAGCGCGGGATTTCCTGAACCACCTGGCGGTAGAAAAAGGTCAGTGGGTTTTAATAGATACTGAAGCAGGAGTAGAACATTTTGGAAGGGGAATAATAGAAGGTGCAGATTCAGTTTTGATGGTGGTTGATCCTTCTAACGACGCTGTTTTATTAACTGAAAAAGCAGCCAAATTAACTGAAGAAACAGGGAAAAATTTTGGTGTTGTTTTAAATAAGGTCGATGAGAAAACAAGGCTAATTTTAGAAGAGATGATGGCTGTAAAAAACATAACAATTAAAGGCACCCTACCCTATTCGTCCACCCTTGCCCAGATAAACCTTCATGGCGAACAGTTAAACATGCCTTCCGCAATGGAAGAGCTGGATAAGCTGATAGCTGGCATTACATAAATATAGGGGCTTATAGTGTTATGCTTTTAATATTTCCTGGTTATAGGAGATAACAGCTTCTTCTATCTTTTTTACTTAATCGACAAATTTATAAGGTAGCTTGAAATATATTCTTTTTTCAATAATCTAAAAAATAAAAGTATTACAGGTGATAATATGGGAGAGTCAATGCAGATATTACCATTTTCAGAAGTAACTAAGTTTCATGGTCATGTTTGTCCAGGGACAGCTATAGGGTACCGTGTATCAGAAATAGCCATAAAAGAGCTTGGTTCAGATAGAGCAATAGATGAAGAGTTCCTTGCTATTGTGGAAAACGACAGCTGCAGTGTTGATGCAATACAGGTCGTAACAGGATGTACTATGGGTAAAGGAAATTTAATATTTAAAGATCATGGAAAAAATGTGTATTCATTTGTAAACAGGAAAACCGGGGACACTTTACGTTTATCTTTAAAGAAAAGTATAGATGAAATTGACCCTGAATTTGCTGAAATTAGAGAAAAAGCTTTTTCTGGATCTGCCAGTGAAGAAGAAAGATCAAAATTTGAAGAAAAGAAAAATAAAGCATCTTTTGATATCCTTGACATGCCAGATGATGAATTATTCAAAATAGAACATGTTAAAATTGAAATTCCTGAAGAAGCCAGGATATTCCAATCAGTTAAATGTGCTAAGTGTGGTGAACTGGTAGCAGAGCACAGGGCACGAGTAGAAAATGGTAACATAGTGTGTATTCCATGTTTCAATGATTATTCAAGAACATAATTCTTTTATTTTTTTTTCTTTTATGGGTAATTAATGTAAAATTTTTGTTTTAATCTTTTATTTTACTTGTTTTTGAAAATATTACTTAAATTAGATTTTCGTTTTTTGAGTATTACAAAATGGAGTTTTTTGAGTATTACGTTTTCAGAATCTGCTTATAAATGTGTTATTATTTCAATTTAAAATATTACTTTTAAGGAATCCTTTTATAAAGGTATTATTACTTAGATCGAAAGTATTATAACTTATTTTACTTAACTTATACAAAATGGAGGTGATTTTATAAATTCAAAGTTAATAGCGTGTATTATCGCTGTTGTAGTATTACTAGGTGCAACTTTGATCTATGCTTTAGGCTCAGGCGATGCAAATTCAAATAATGGAGGTACAGTTTCTATAACTGATGTTGCAGGTAGGACAGTTCAGGTCCCAGCTCAGGTAAATAAAGTTGTGGGAACAGGGTGTTCAGCTAGGGAAATAGTGTACCTGAATGCCAGTGATAAGATGGTTGGAATAGAACAGATAGAAACCAATTCAACAGGAGGATGGGGAAACCAATTGCCTTATACAATTGCGCATCCTGAATTAATGAGTTTACCTATTATTGGAAATGCAAAGACAGATACAGTAAATTATGAAAAAATAGCAGAACTCAAGCCTGATGTGGTATTTGCAGGAACTGCAGAACAAGCGGATGAAATTCAGTCCAAAACAGGTATTCCAACGCTTGTTGCATATGTGGGGGCGGTTGGAACATCCCAGCAGATGGATACCTATAAAAAATCTTTAAAAATGATGGGTAAGGTGTTAGGTAAGGAAAACAGGGCAGAAGAACTTATCAATTACATCGACTCCACTCAGAAAGACCTTACTAGCCGTACTAACAATGTTAATAGTAATAAAACAGTTTATCTTGCTGGACAGGCTTTCTATGGGACTCATGGTATTACATCTACCAATCCATATTATCCTCCCTTTGTAATGCTGAATGCTTCAAATGTTGCCAGCGGACTTAACGATACAAATGCTACTATCCACGCTATTCAGATAGATAAAGAACAGTTAATAAAGTGGAATCCTGATGTCATGTTCGTTGAAGGTGGCAGTATAACTGCAATAGAAAACGATACCGCTAAAAATCCAGAGTATCAAAACATTAAAGCTATAAAAGACGGTAATGTTTATGGAATTTTAACTTACTGCCTGTATAGTTATAATAAGGATGAAATGTTTGCCAATGCGTATTATATTGGAAAAGTGCTTTATCCAGAGCAGTTTAAAGACATAGATCCAGAGAAAAAAGCTGCTGAGATATTTGCCGAGTTCGATGTTGGAAATGGTGAATCAGTTTACAGTACATTAAAGACGCAGTATGGTGGATTTAAACAACTGAATCTTTAATTTACTTTTTTTTTATTTCTTTAAAAGGTGATAATATGAATATTACAGAACGCCCAGGAACATCGTTGGAAGGACTGCAGTGCACCGTTGAAAACGCTGCTAATGGTTTAAAAATATTTAATATCTTAAAAACTTCCATAGAAATGGGAATTTTTGATATTTTAAACCAGGAAGCAACATGCAAGCAGCTTTCAGAAAAACTTGAGATTGAACCAGTGTTAACCTACTATCTCTTAGAAATACTCATTAAATTAGGATTGATAGAGAAAGAAGAGGAAAACTATAAAAATACGCCTGTTTCAAGAACATATTTAAACTCTGAATCGGATTATAAGCGAATTAACTGTATACTGTCTATGAAAGAACCACTTAACCTTTGGAATAACTTAAATCATACTTTAAAAGGTAAAATAGCAAAGAAAGATGAGAATTTTTTCCAGTTTATCATACAGGTAATGGCTGAAGACGCTTTATGTGGTGAGCTTCAGGATACAGTTGAATTAGTATCTCGCTACGATGAATTTAAAAATGCAAAGACTTTACTTGACCTTGCAGGGGGCCACGGCATGTATTCAATTGCTTTTAACCAGATAAACCCTGATTTACAGTGTTATGTCTTTGATTTGCTGGATGTACTGCTTGAAACGCAGAAATACATCGAAAAATATAATTCCAGTGTCCAGACCATTCCTGGAAATTTTTACACCGATGATTTTGGTGGAAATTATGACATCATTTTTTCGTCCTACAATCCGGGAGGTAAAAATCCAGAAATCGCTGAAAAAGTTTACAGTTCTTTAACTCATGGTGGATTGTTCATAACTAAACAGTATTTCCCTGAAGATGGTTCAAACTCATTGGGAGATCTTTTAGATAATATGGAATGGAACTTCACCAATTTTGAGAAATCCAGTAAAGCAAATGAAAGGTTCACATTTAAAGGTGATTTGACATTTGAAAAATATCTTTTATTTTTAGAAGATCTTGGATTTTCTATAATGGATGTACATCGTATAGACCATTTTAACACGTCTTTTGGAAATAAAGCACAGGATAAAATGGTAATAGCTAAAAAAGTGAGGTAATCAGTGGTTTAATATGTTGATAACGACAGGGCATTTAATGTATTTAAGAAGCGCATGTTGAAGGATTTTCCAGAATTTGTAATAGTTGCGACTTTCTTATTTCATCACTCTTTTTGGAGCTGTTGGAATTTCAAATGGGAATTAGAATCAGATGAGCAGGTATTACAAAATACTCCTTTTTGAGTATTACGTTTTCAGAATTTGCTTATAAATGTGTTATTATTATACTTTTAATTATTACTTTGGGAGAGTCCCTTTATAAAGGTATTATTACTTAGATCGAAAGTATTATATCTTATTTTGCTTAATTTATACAAAATGGAGGCGATTTTATGAATGCAAAGTTTATAACAGGTGTTATAATTATTGTCATAGTATTAGGAGGAACTTTGATCTATTCATGGGGAAGTGCAAGTTCAAGCAGCGGGAACACTGTTTCTATAACTGACGTTGCAGGTAGGACAGTTCAGGTTCCAGCTCAGGTAAATAAAGTTGTGGGAACAGGGTGTTCAGGTAGGGAAATAGTGTACTTGAATGCCAGTGATAAGATGGTTGGAATAGAACAGGTAGAAACTAATTCTACTGGGATTGGAAACTCATTGCCATACATAATGGCCCATCCTGAATTGATGAACCTTCCTGTGGTTGGAGATGGAAGTAAAAACATAATAAATTATGAGGAAATAGCTAAACTTAGACCAGATGTGGTATTTGCCCGAAGTGCAGATGATGCAGATACAATACAAAATAAAACAGGCATTCCTGCTGTTGTTGTATATACTGGGGCGGTTGGAACATCTCAGCAGATGGATACCTATGAAAAATCTTTAAGAGTAATGGGAAAAGTCTTAGGCAAGGAAGACCGGGCAGAGGAACTTATCAGTTACATTAAGTCTACCCAGGAAGACCTTGCAAACCGAACAAAAAACGTCTCAGACAGCAGTAAACAGACAGCATATGTTGGTGGCCAGGCTTACAGGGGAGCCCACGGTATTACGTCCACTAATCCGTATTATCCTCCGTTTGTAATGATGAATGCTTCAAATGTCGCCAGTGAAGTAGGTAATATGGCTAATGCTACTTCTAACGCGGTTCAAATAGACCCAGAGCAGTTGATAACATGGAATCCTGATTTTATCTTCATTGAAGAGGGCAGTTTAGCAGCTGTAACAAATGATACCAGTAAAAATCCTGAATATAACAATCTTAAAGCTATAAAAGATGGAAATATTTATGGAATTTTAACTTACTGTGCTTATAGTTATAATAAGGATGAAATGTTTGCCAATGCGTACTATATTGGGAAAGTACTTTATCCAGAGCAGTTTAAAGATGTGAATCCAGAGGAAAAAGCTGGTGAAATATTCACCAACTTCGATATTGGAAATGGTGCATCGATATACAGCGGTCTGAAGGAGAAATATGGAGGATTTAAACAGTTAAATCTTTAATAAATTCTTTTTTTAGGGGTGAAGGAAATGAATATTACAGAACGTCCAGATGCTTCAGCAGAGGACCTGCATGGAATTATTGAAAATACTTTAAACGGCTTAAAAATATACAATGTCCTGAAAACTTCCATAGAACTGGGAGTTTTTGACATTTTAGAACAGGAAATGACTTACAGGCAGCTTTCTGAAAAACTTGGAATTAAACCAGCGATGGCAAACTACCTTTTAGAGATACTTGTAAACTTGAACCTGGTAGAAAAATCGGGAGGGCTCTATAAAAACACAAGATCTTCACAGTTATATTTAAACTCAAAATCTAGCTACAATAGGACTAAATGCATATCTGCTTTAGAAGAAAATGTTAATCTATGGAATAACTTATCTAAAAGCATAAAAGGACATATAACGAAGAAAGAAGAGATTATTTTCCCTATGGTTGTGCAGAGAATGGCTGACGACTGCTTATGCGGTGAGCTGCAGGATACAGTTGAACTGGTGGCAAGTTACGATGAATTTAAAAGTGCAGAGACTTTACTTGACCTTGCGGGAGGCCACGGAATGTACCCTATCGCTTTTAGCCAGGTAAATCCAGACTTGCAGTGCTATGTATTTGACCTCCCTGCTGTTTTAGAGGAAACCAAGAAGTTTATTGAGAGATATGATTCCAGTGTTCAGACTATTCCTGGAAACTTTTACGTCGATGATTTTGGCGGAAGTTACGACGTAATTTTTTCATCATACAATCCAGGGGGTAAGAACCCCAAAATAGCTGAAAAAGTTTACAATTCTCTGAATATGGGTGGATTATTTGTAAACAAGCAGTACTTTCCAGAAGACAGCCCGGGTTCTTTAGAAGATATTCTGGATGATATGGAATGGAACTTCACCAATTTTGAAAAATCCCATAAAACAGGCAGAAAATTCACATTTAAAGGAGATCTATTGTTTGATGAATACCTTGAATTTTTGGAAGACCTTGGATTTTCAGTGGTGGATGTGCACCCCATAACTCGTTTTAACACCCCTTTTGGAAGAATTTCAAGGGACAAAATTGTAATAGCTAAAAAAGTGAGATAAATTGAGCTTTAAAGATAAAACAGTAACAGATTATAAGTCATATATACGGAATAAAACGTACATTGGGGCTTTTTTAGTTATAGCTATGGTTATAGCCGTAATCTGTTCCATTAAAGTAGGTGCCGCAAATTTATCAGTATATGACATAGTCAATGCCTTAATTAACAGGCAGGCAGATGGAGCTTTGATCATCTGGAATATCCGTATTCCAAGGATTCTGGCAGCCATAATTGCAGGGTGCTGTATGGGTATTGAAGGGTGCATAATGCAAAATGTACTCAGAAACCCTTTAGCCAGCCCTTATACTATGGGAATTACCCAGGGAGCAGCTTTTGGGGCAGCATTTGCAATTATAGTTTTGGGGGCAGGAACTTTAAACAGCGTACAGGCCGACGCAGTTATTATAAATAACCCCTATCTCACAGTTCTGGCAGCATTTGCAGGGGCAATGATTGGTGTCAGCATAATCCTATTAATAGCCAGGGCTAGAGGTATAACGCCTGAAGCGATGATACTTGCAGGGGTGGCGATGAGTTCCCTGTTTGTTGCAGGAATACAGTTTTTACAGTACTTTGCATCTGATACTCAGGTCGCAGCCACTGTTTTCTGGACATTTGGGGATGTTGGAAAGGCAATGTGGAACGACGTCTGGATCATGTTTGTACTCCTGATACCTGCCTTGATATATTTCATGTATCATGCATGGGATTACAATAGCCTTGAAAGTGGAGAAGAAACTGCAAAAGGGTTAGGAGTTAATACAGAACGTATAAGGCTGCATGGAATGTTGATCTCTTCATTTACATCAGCGGTAGTGGTGGCATTTCTGGGAGTTATAGGTTTTGTGAGTTTAATAGCTCCCCACATCATGAGGAGAATTATAGGAAATGATCACAGGTTTTTAATCCCCTCATCAGCTATTCTTGGCGCTTTAATACTGCTAGTATCTGATACAATTGCAAGGGCGGTCTTGTCACCTATTATACTGCCGGTGGGTATTATAACGTCCTTTTTAGGGGCACCTCTGTTCTTTTATCTAATAATAAAAATGGGGCGATAGAATGGTTCTTTCAGTTGATAAAATTGAATTTTCATATGGGAATGCGACAGTACTCAAGGATGTAAACTTTAAGGTTAAAAAAGGAGATTTTGTTTCAATACTGGGTATTAACGGGTCTGGAAAATCCACTTTGATGAAATGCATAAACCGGATTTTGAAGTTTAAAGAAGGCATGATCTTCGTTGAAGACAGGGACCTGAAGAAAATGAAAGACATCGAAATTGCAAGAAAAATTGGTTATGTGCCCCAAAGTTCAGAAACAGGGTTTGTCACAGTATTTGACGCAGTTTTACTCGGTAGAAAACCTTACATAAAATGGGATGTTTCTAAAAAAGATATAGAACTGACAGAGAAAATACTGAAGATCATGAATCTTGAGGAGTATTCACTTCGATACATAAACGAATTGAGCGGTGGAGAATTACAAAAAGTTGTTATTGCAAGGGCATTAGTTCAGGAACCCCGAATTTTGCTTTTGGACGAACCTACAAGTGATCTGGACTTAAAAAATCAGTTAGAAGTGATGAATATCATAAGGGAAGTGTCAAATACACATAATATTGCTTCAATTGTGGTAATGCATGATATAAATCTCGCGCTTAGATATTCGGACAAGTTTATAATATTAAAAGAAGGTCAAGTATTTACAACTGGCGGAAAGGAGGTTATAACTCCTGAAATTATAAAAGAAACCTATGGTGTTGATGTACATGTTGAAAAATTTGAAGGGGTCCCATTAGTGATTCCAAAGTCCTAATAAGTTAATTATTTCATGTGTATAGAAAGTAATGTTTCTTTGAATACAGATAGAAACTTTTTTTCATTTATTTTCAACTCTAAATTACAATAAATTTATAATGAATGAAGTTATAAGCTATTTAATGTACCATTTTTATTTTGATCATAATTCAAAAATTATTTAAATGGGCCTGTAGTCTAGCCAGGAATATGACGTGGGACTTCGGATCCCAAGGTCGGGGGTTCAAATCCCCCCAGGTCCGCTAAACACTCAAAAATACGAAGCCAACGAAAATTTTCAATTTTCGTGGCGTCAAAATCAAAGATTTTGACAGTATTTTTGGTGCTCACAAAATTTTCAATTTTGTGGCAGTGAAAATTGAAAATTTTCACATGCCCCGAAAATCTCTGATTTTCGAGGGCTTTCTTAAAAAAAATTTAATTTAAAATCCTACAAAATCTTTGATTTTGTGGCCCGAAAAATTGAAAATTTTTCGACGGCCTCGCAAAAAACTGCGTTTTTTGCTCCGGAAATCTAAAATCAAAGCGAATTCTATTTTAAGTTCTATTTTAAACCTATTAACTTCTTCTATTAAATTCAATCAAGATTTCAAAACAAGTGGATTTGCTTCGCTCGTAAAGTTGAAATCAAAATCTGATTTTAAATTCTTTTCTTTAAATCCTCAATAAGATTTCAGAACAATTAATCAGGGTACCGCTCAGAGATAGGGAAACAATACGAATTTCTATTTTAAATCATCTAAAGATTTCAAGACAATTTAATTCTGCCTCGCCGTCGAAAATCGAAGATTTTCTGGGCAGCAAAAACGAAGTTTTTGCATGCTATCACTTGGATAAAAGAATTTATCTCCAATTATTTTCAATTCTAAGAAATATTTTTTAATTCACTGTTAACCTGCGAAATTATTAAATGTTACTCGATCAATAATTATTACTACTTCTGGTTTATTTGCATGTGAAAATAGTATAATTAATCTTTAATCATGTAATAAAGAAGAATTTTAGATTATAAATAATTAAATCATCTATAATCATTTTTAGTTTTATTTTTGAGTAAATAAGTTTTTAATTAGTTATTATTTTTAAAAATAGACTTGGAGTGAGGTGATAGAATTAGTTTTGTTGAAGTTGCTAAGATAGATGAAGTACCTGAAGGAAGCATGAGGCATGTTGAGGAAGGAGATATTGAAATCCTTTTAGCAAATATTGGCGGAAAAATTTATGCTGTAAGCGACAGATGTGGCCATATGAATGCAAGGCTTTCAATGGGCAGATTACAGGGCACAACAGTTATATGCCCTTTACATGCTTCTCAATTCGATGTTACTACTGGAAAGAACATTAAAGAACCTGTCCTTACATCAATTCCTGGAGCGGAAAAAGTTCCGGAACTCAAAAAATATTCAGAACGTCTGGAGAAAATTATTGCACCTGTAAAAACTTATGATCTGCCCGCTTTCAATGTCAAAGTTGAAGGTGAGAGTATATTGGTTGATATTAAGTGAGTATACAGGCATTTCCAGTTTTAAAATTTTAATTACTAAATTGTTTAAAAATCACAAGCCTAATAAGTCGTATCAGTCATAATAATATAAAGTTATACATTAGAATTCCGTAGATATTTCATTCTACAAGCGTTTCATTAAGTTTATAAAGTAACTGAATATCCTTGAATCAGTAAGATATTAGCTGATACATTATTTTTAAGATGCAAATTTAGTATTGTTAGAAAGGTAGGAGATAAAATGTCAGATGAAATACCTGGAAAAGCAAAAAGCTTCTGGATAGATAGTACTCCTGGGACTAATTTTTCCAAACTGGAAAATGGACTTAAGATGGATGTTGTCGTACTTGGCGGTGGCATAGCAGGCCTTACAACTGCAATAATGCTTAAAGAATCCGGTAAATCAGTTGCAGTGATTGAAGCAAGGCGTATAGTAGAAGATATAACTGCCACCACTACTGCAAAGATCAGTGCACATGCATTCTTTTACAGTACAATGCTGGATAATTTAGGTAAAGAAAAGACTCAGATGTTTGCTGAAGCTAATTTAAAAGCCGTAGAATCTGTTTCTAAGCTCATATCTAAATATAATATAGAATGCGATTTTCACAGGACTCCCTGTTACATTTATACCGAGGCTGAAGAGGAAGCAAGTATATATAAATCTGAAGCAGAGATAGCGCCCGAACTTGGTCTTCCAGTATCTTACACTGAATATATTTCTTTTGCGCCCAATGCAAAAGCAGGCGTAGTCTACAAAAACCAGGCAGAATTTCATCCGCGTAAATATCTTCTTGGACTGTCAAAAGAAATAGCAGGCGAAGGAAGTTACATATTTGAAAATACGAGAGTTCTTAATGTAAAAAAGGGGGCTTCTTATAAGATTGAAACTAATCAAGGTTCAATTGAGGCAGATAATATTGTAGTAGCTACTCACACTCCTATATATGATCCGGATAGTCTTTATGCCTATTTATCAGTAAGGAGGTCGTATATAATGATGTATCATGCCAAAGAGCCATTTCCAGATGGAATGTATGTATGTCTTAACCCATTCCATACCTACCGTTCAATTCCAACTGGAAAGGGCAAGATGATCATGATTGCAGGCGAGCATCAAATCGTTGGAACTCCTATCGATACTCGGGAGTGTTATAAGCGCCTGGAAAAATATACCGCTGATAATTGGGAAATTGAATCAATCGAATATCACTGGTCTAATCAAGATGATACTGCTCCTGATGGTTTTCCTATTATTGGAGAAACATCTAAACCTGGAGTTTATGTTGCCACAGGTTTTGGAGGATGGGGCATGACTCATGCCACAACTGCTGCCCTTTTAATTACAGATCTTATAACTGGCAAACAAAATCCTTTAACAGAGTTATTCAATCCATTAAGATTTAAAGATTCAAAACCTGTTGTATCTTCAGAGGATGAAAAGTTAGAAACTGCCCGAAATTTCCAGGAAAATAAAATTCCCTGGCCGTCTGATATTGAAATTCCTGATTTATCTAGGGGTGAAGCTCGAGTAATAGGTAATGGTAAAAAGAAATTTTCAGTATACCTTGATGAAGAAGGTTATATGCACCGTTTACAGGCAGTATGTAATCATAGGGGATGTACTTTAGTTTGGAACACTGCAGAAAAAACATGGGACTGCCCCTGCCATGGGTCACGTTACAATTATAAAGGACAGGTTATACATGCTCCGGCACTCATAGATCTTAAGAATTACTCTGAAAAATGAGTTATTTCATTCTATTTTTTAAAATAACCTATTTTAATTAATATAACTTGTTTTTAAGGTTATTTTTAAACAAAAGATCATATAAAAAATCAATTACATAATACAACTAGAAATACTTTTTCAAGTTGAAATATTTAAAATTGAAATATTTTTTAAAGGAGGTTTATTATGGCATTGAATTTAGGAGATCTCCAAATACGCAGCCCTGCTTTTGGCCCTCTGGAGCGTATTCCAGAACGTTATGTATATGATGGAGATAATATTTCTCCCCCTGTAGAATGGAGTGGCACTCCACCTGATACAAAAGAATTTGCTTTAATCTGCCATGATCCAGATGCTCCACTCCCCTATGGATTTACTCACTGGGTTGTATATGGAATACCAGCAGATATTACAGGTATAGGAGAAGGTGAAGGAAAAGGAACGTTTACAGAAGGTACTACTGGATATGGAGAACAAGGTTGGGGAGGCCCGGCTCCACCGCCAGGGCATGGACCACACCACTATTATTTCTGGCTGTATGCCCTTGATAAAGCCCTCAACTTAAAACCAGGGTTAACTCGTGAACAGCTGCTGGATGCTATTGCAGATCATATTACTGTACAAGCCCGGCTTGTTGGAATTTACGAGTTGTAATTTAACGTGTTAATTGATCAAATGAAAGAAGAACTTCCTAAAGGATTTGTGGCAAATAATGTTCAACCTGTCGGATATAGTGACCTAGATGGCAGACCTGCATTTAAAATGTCAATACGTGAGCATGACGGGCGTTGGTATCTTTATACTGGACATTTCTGGCATTCTGGGTGGAGTATTATAGATATTACAGATCCAACAGTGCCCCAAGTAATTAAATTTATTCCAGGGCCAGAAAATACTTTTACTTTGCAAATGGAACTATCAGATAACATAATGGTCACTGCACTGGAAAAGATATTTCCAAACTTTGGAGGGGATCCTGATAAGCCATTTGATGAAGGTGTGCTCATCTGGGACATCAGTGATCCCATTAATCCAAGAAAATTAGGGCAATTTCATACTGGAGGAACTGGAACCCACCGTAATTTCTATTCTGGTGGCCGTTATGTACATTTAGCAGCGGGAATGCCTGGATATGATGGAAACATTTACGTGATTATTGATATCAGTGATCCAGCTCAACCAGTCGAAGCAGGACGCTGGTGGGTACCTGGACAGCATACATCGGGCGGAGAGAAAATATATAAGCCTTATGTTTCATTACATGGTCCTCCCTATGTTGTTGACAATCAGGTATACCTGCCTTATGGATCAGAAGGCATGATCATTCTGGATATCAGTAACATATCTGGGCCAGAGGAAATAAGTCGATTGAGCTTTAGTCCGCCTTTCCACTCCCAATTTAGCATGCACAGTGTGCTTCCTTTACCTGAAAAAGGGCTTGCCTATGTTAATTCTGAAGATACTTCCTATGGTAAAGGGCCTTTACATCATGCTTCCATTGTAGACATATCTGACCCATCAAATCCTATGTTACTATCATTGTTTCCTGAACCAGTTCCGCCTGCTGAAGTGTCATATCGTGACTTTTTTGAAAAAGGAGGATGGTCAGGCCCACATAACATTAACTTATTACAGCATAACCGAGATGTCGAAAAGCAGGGCGAGTTATTTTATATTGCCCATTTCAATGCAGGTTTACGAGTCTACAATGTTGAAGATCCACGTCTGCCTGTTGAAGTTGGATATTTTATGCCTCCAGAGCCAAGGAAGCGTTATGGCCCAATGCCAGAGAGGGACTTAGTTATGCAAACTGAAGATGTATTAGTTGACAGAAGGGGTTTTATTTATATTACAGATAAAAATCAAGGATTGTGGATCTTAAAATATCAAAAATAACCTATCTGGCATTTAGAATAAAAAAAAGTAGCATGCAAAAAAGATTTATAAAATATTTAAAGATATCAGCTTTAGAATTCTTCTTTAAAATTGTCAGTAATTAACCATTCTTCCTCAAGGGCAATAGCTTCTTTAAATGCTCTTGGAACAAGTGTTTTATAAAGCGGGCTGTTAAACAGCATTTTAATATTTCTATCTAAAATATAAGTTGCACAAAAATCGTCTTCAGCTCTCATTCCCCGCCCGTAAGCTTGAATTAGAGTCATAATGGTTTTATAAGCGTACCATTTGGGGTCATACTTTTTCCTGCTGTTTACCTGTTTATCGCCAAGATAAGGGAAGGGTATTTTATAAATTACCTGAAACTGGCATTTTTCGTAGGGAAGGTCTACACCTTCACTCATGGATGGGCTTACGAGCACCATTGGTTCTTTTGTTTTTTCAAAATCGTGCAGTTTTATTTCTCTATTTATATATGTGTGGCCCATTAGCCGCGGATCTTTTAGATTAGCCATTATGTATTTCTGGCATTTATAATTATGAGTGTGAATTAATCCTTTTTCATGTTTGTGATGATCTATAATTTTTTTAAGGATGGGCAGTGTTTTAGGCGCCGTGAATTTAATTGATCTCTGGGACATGTTCCCAACAGGTTTAATATAGACTGGCCGCCTTGATGCTGGGAAATTACTTTTAATTTTAAGGGGATACGCCTCTTTATAATCAATTCCAAGCCATTTGCAGAATAATCTATGATCTAGTATGGTTGCACTCATGAAAAGACAGATATCTGCATGTTTAAACAGCATATTCTGCGCATATAAATCAATCTTTAATGGTTTAAAAGACACTCCGCCAGGTGTAGGATCTACAACCCAGTTTTCAGCATGTTCTTCTAAATTAGTTAAGAGTTCACGCAGTCTAAAACGAGTACTAACTATTCTATCGCCCCTGTTTTTGGGGAGTTTTTTAGTGTTGATTTCTTTATACGCATCATGAAGAATTTCAACAAAAAGTATCCACTCTTCAGGGTCTTCAAACTTAAGCATTTGGGGAGGTATTGTTTTTTTAATGTCTTTTTCAAGCCTTCCGTTGAGTAAATTAACCTCTAATCTGCGCATGAGTTTATCTTCAATGTTGTGAGCTTCATCAAGTACCATGAAATTCCTTTTTGGAAAATGCCTTACGTAATTGAGTTCAAGGAGCGCATAATCGTAATTCATCAGGGTTATATCGCTGTTTACGGCATCTGCTTTTTGTTGCCAGTAATTACATTTGTCCAGGGATTTAAAATAATATGGAAATCCTCCAGCATCTTCAAATGCAAAATGAGTTTCGTCACCCTCTACTTTGGTTACACCAAAATCACAGGAAAATTTCTGGGATCTGGGAGTTGTCTGGCACATTCCATTGTCACAGCTTATCTCTAAATCTCCAGATTTGCATGAAAAGTTACCCCTTCCTTTAACTAAAGGATAGCTGAATTCGTTTGCGTACTGGGTTTGAAGCTGTTTTGTCATGGTAAGGATATAAGCAGGTTCATACATCCTTGCAAGTGTTGTTGCTATTGCCGATTTTCCAGTTCCAGTCCCTGCTTCAAGGATTATATATTTAAATCCTTCCTCAATTGCATTGTCGATTTTTGATATTATCTCCAGCTGTCCTTCCCTTGGTTCCTCGAATGGAAAATTATCTAATATTCTATTTTTTATACGTGGATTTTCCTTTTTAAGATTAGCTATATGATCTCTTGGAATGCCTGTTGATTTATTTTCCTTTAATTTCTTTGTAGAGCAAATGCATCGTTGTTTTGTCATCTTACATTCACTGCAAAAAAAGCTACTATCCATAACCATTTATATTTTGGTAATGCTATAAATAGATAAACCGCTCGAAAATTCAAAGAATTTTCAGTGCCCGAAAATCGAGATGATAGATTGAAGTTTTGGCAGCGTCAAAATCGAAGATTTTGAGAGATTTTCGAGGCCTACTATTATTATAAAGAAAATCCATTCCTTATTACTAAAAGGAAAATAACTAAATATAATCAGTTTTTATCTTAAAAGACTGAAATACAATTGGAAATACATAGAATAACATTAATTTATCACGAGGCTTAATATGAAAAAAGGCAAATTTATAGGCATAGGTGTGGGGCCTGGAGACTCTGACCTTTTAACACTAAAGGCTGTAAAGGCACTAAATAAAGTCGATGTAATATGTGCACCAAAATCTTCAAAATCAAAGCCAAGTCTGGCATTATCAATCATAAATCCGATTTTAAATGATCGTGAAAGCGAGTATGAAACTCTAGAACCTCTGTTTCCAATGATTGAAGACAAAAAGGAGCTTCAAAAGTACTGGGACGATGCCGCACAGGTTATAATTGAAAAATTGAATGATGGATTTAACGTTGCATTTATAACCTTGGGAGACCCTTCTGTTTACAGTACTTTCTCTTACGTGTTCAAGATAATTGAAGGTATGGACTTTGAAACAATGATAATTCCAGGCATAACCTCATTTACAGGATGCGCAGCAAGTGCAAAAATGCAACTAGCAGAAAAAGATGAGATTATAGTTATAGTACCAAAAGTAGATGAAAGGTTATCCCAGATTATGGCATGTGGAGACACATTTGTTATAATGAAAACATCGAGACATTCTAACCTCTTAGAAAGTATCATAAATCAGGATGAAAGAGATAAAGAGATAATATCTGTTCAAAACTGCAGTATGAAAGATGAAAAGATATTCAAAGGTTTTGTAGAGGATAAGAAGTATTTATCTACCACTATTGTTAAGTTTAAAAATAATAAAAATTAATATTGTTTTCACTGTTTTAAGATGTCAAATCTTTATAATCGGGGTTTTCAAGTTCCTTTTCTTTTATTACAAAACAACAGTAGTCGTCACCTTTGGCATAGCATTTAATTTCATCGGCATCAACACCGTGGCCAAAGTGCTTTGAAAAAATTGCTTCCAATAATCCAGAATCAAATGCACATGCGGATCTCCCAATTTTAGGTAGATCTTCGCATTCAAAGCAGTCATAAGCATTTATAACGAGAGGGGTCATGCTTTTAACTTTAACTCGTCCTAATTTATTCCTTTGCCAGAATTCTGCAATATTTCCAACGAATTTATCTGTATCGGTTGATTCTAGATCTTTATAAACTGTTTCTCCAACCTTTATGCCGGCTTGATGCAGTAAAGGATCAATATTTATACCTTCCTTTAACAGGGATACTCTGATGGTTCTAAACATTAGCCTGAAGAATTCAAAGGGATCCTTGTAATTGGAAATTTCAGCAAGATAATGTTCTGCACCTTCTTCAAGTTCTTTTATAGAAGAAACATCTCCTAAGTGGCGTGATTTGAGGTAAAATATTTTCCTACGCCTGTCTTCTGGATCTGGTCGGTAATCGATTATTCCGTCATCTACCAATGCTTGAAGATGTTCTGAAACTGTGGATTTGGATTTACCCGTGTTTTCTACAATGCGGTCGAAGCTCATTTCATTGTTCTCAAGTAGAGATAATATCTGAGCTTTCATGGGGCTTTTAACAACATTTATACCCTCTGGCGTTGAGAATAATTTCACGCCAGTGTTCTTCTGTTTCTTTTGAATTTTCTTATCCATTACCAATCACGTTTAAGAGTATGATTTTCATCATATATAATTAGTTCGGATAAATCAATACGTTCGGAAAAAACCAAACAGAAAAACTTATATAGAATTAGTTCGCATATTACCATACAGTCAGAATAAAACCAAACTAAAATATTAAAACGGAGGACGAAAATATGAAAGCAGAGTCAATAAAAATTAAGGAAGGAGTTTACTGGGTTGGAGTATTGGACTGGGATTTAAGAACATATCATGGTTACACACTTAATGGAACCAGTTATAATGCTTACATGGTATTTGGGGAAGATAAAGTAGCTTTAATAGATAATTCTTACCCTGGAACATTTCCAGAGTTAATAGCACGTGTTGAAGATGCTTGCAAGAAAGAAGGTAAAGAATTTAAAGTTGATGTAATAGTGCAGAACCACGTTGAAAAAGATCACAGTGGAGTCTTAACAGAGCTGCATAAAAAATTCCCGGAAGCACCTGTATACTGTACTGAAATTGCAGTTGAAGGACTTAAAAAACATTTCCCTGGTGTTTCAGATGTTAATTTTGTTACAGTAGGAACTGGTGACGCTCTGGATTTAGGAGGAAAGACTCTTGCTTTCTTAGATGCATTTTTATTACATTGGCCTGACAGTATGTTTACACTGTATGCAGAAGAAGGTATTTTATTCCCTAACGATGCATTTGGACAGCATTTATGTTTCCCACAGCTTTACGATAATGAAATACCAGATTACGTGCTTATGGATGCCGCTAAAAAGTTTTATGCCAATTTGATAACCCCAATATCAAAACTGGTACTTAAAAAATTCCAGGAAGTCACTGATTTAGGTCTTCTTGAACAGATCAAAATGATTGCCCCTGCACACGGGCAGATATGGACCGATCCAATGAAAGTAATTGGTGCTTACAGCGACTGGGCCACTGGAAAATGCAAAGACAAAATAACCATTATATATGACACCATGCATTATTCAACCCAGCAAATGGCCCACGCTATGGCAAATGGAGCTATGAGTGAAGGAGTAGATGTAAAAATATATTATCTCCATGAAGATGAAAGGAGTGAAATTGTAAAGGATATTCTTGATAGTAAAGCGATAGCTTTAGGAGCTCCAACAATTTATGATGAACCGTTCCCAAGCGTAGGAGACTTAATATTCTACCTCCGCGGTCTTAAATTCAACAGAACAGGTAGAGAACGCCTTGCTGTGACCTTTGGATCAATGGGGGGACAGGGTGGAACCCCTAAAAAATTAGCTGAAGAGCTTAAAAACTGCGGATTCGATGTTAAGGATCAGTATGAAATTTTATATGTCCCTGATGCAGATGAACTGGAAAAATGTTTCCAGACAGGTAAAAAACTTGCTCAGGAAATAAAAGGATTATAATGAGGTATCAATATGGAAATAATAAACGAACACGAAATTGGAGTTTGTAAAGACACTGAAATAGAAGAAGCAGTTCAGGCCAATTTTAACGGAGAATGCCAGGAAGTGGGAATGTACTTGGCCATGGCCAGACAGGCACAAAGAGAAGGCCTTCCAGAAGTAGGCGAAGTTTTAACAAGAATTGCACTGGATGAAGCTAATCATGCTTCCCATTTTGCAGAACTTGGAGGAATTATTAAACCATCACTCAAAGAAAACGTCGAAATGATGTTAAATGGAGAAACGATGGCTAACAATGAAAAAAAAGCCGCAGCTAAAAAAGCTAAAGAATGTGATATTGATCCCGCCCATGATTTCTTTGATGAAAGTTCAAGGGATGAAGGGAGGCATGCTAAAATGCTAGAGGGAATTTTAGAAAGATACTTTAAATAAACTATGTGCTTCAGTTTATCATCAATTCCCTCAGCCAAAATTGGGAGAGACGTTTTATTGGGCCATCTCTCCCAATGTTAGTTGAGTTAAAGTTATGGAGAGATACTTCAATGAAACCTACCGCCTTCGTATAGTTTCTCTCATAATACTTAGTTAATATGTGAGAAACTGATTTGTCGCTTCTCAGTTTCTCTCATATTCATTTAAAAGTTATGGAGAGATAATTAATAAGGACTTACCGCCTCCGTTCCTTATTTACTCAAAATTTTGGCATTGAAGGAAACAATGTTTGGAGCATTGTTTCCTGAACCCCCAAAATCATGGATTGAGGACCCCGAAAATCTTTCGATTTTCGAGGGGTTTTATCTCTCCTTACAACATTTCAAATTTATGGAGAGAACAATCAAATGAGACTTACTGCCTCTGTCTTATTCCCTCCTTCTCTCCTTCTTAAAGGTGATGAAATGAAATATAATAAATATAAATGTGATGTATGCGATTATATCTACGATCCACGTAATGGAGACCCTGAAAACGGGTTTAAAGCAGGAATTAATTTCGAAGATCTTCCTTTAAACTGGGTTTGTCCGGTATGTGGTATAGAAAAGGATTATTTTTGTTCTCTGGAAAAAGAAAAATCAAACTATCGAGAAAAAAGCCGAATTGCATCTATAGTAAGCAGTATATTTCCTCAAGAACTAAAAAAACAGTGGCATAATATTCATGGATGAATTTCAACCAGATATTTATTGAATGCAGTAATATAATCACTAAGAAATTTTTAAAATCGTTGCTTAAGATAAACGAACTATTTCTAATTATTTTCAATTGATCCCTAACGGGAACTTCATTTTAATATATTATATACTATTCTAACGTTCTTATTGCTTAGATATACTTATTAAAAACTGAATTTTAACAATTAAATTTAGAGATAAATGATATCAGTTGAATATATTAAGTTGAAAATTATAATTCATCTCGGAGTTAAAAAATTGAGCGGGAAAAACAATGGTCCAAAATGATATTTTAATGCTATTTGATATTGACGGCACATTAGTTCAGGGAGCTAAATCCCATTATCAAGCATATATAGAAGCAGTCAAGAAGTTTTACGGCATGGAAGATTATGTACGTAGTGTAAACGCTGCAGGTAAAAGCGATAAACTAATTTTACATGAAATATTGACTTTAGGTGGACTAAGTACAGATGAAATCCAGAAAAACTTCCAAAACTGCCTGGATTACATGACTGATTACTATCTGAAAAATGTGCAGTATGAACATATACATATAATGGATGGAACTGTCGAACTTTTAGAGGAGCTTAAACGCAAAAACGTGCTTTTAGGATTAGTAACAGGAAATTTAGAACCTATAGCCCACGCTAAATTAGGAAGAGCTGGTTTGGACGGATATTTCTCCTTCGGAGGTTTTGGAAGTGACAATGCTGACCGCTCCTTAATGGTTAAAAAAGCTTTAGATATAGCAAAAAGCCAGTTTGGATTTAATGGAGATAAAATATTTGTCATAGGGGATACTCCGCGTGATGTAGAAGCAGCCCATGTTTTTAATCTCAAAATTATAGCGGTGGCTACTGGAATGTACAGTACTCAAGAACTACGAGATTGTGGAGCAGATTATGTTCTAGAAAACTTTAAAAACAGGGATAAAATCCTGGAAATTCTTTATAAATGATAAAATTAATTTTTTATCTTTTTATCATTCTGCTTCATCTATAACAAAGCAGCAGTAATCATCACCCATAGCATAGCATTTTGTTTCAGTAACAGCGCGTTTATCATTGTAATATGATGAAAAAAGAGCTTCTAATATGCCTGCATCGAATGCACATGCGGGTCTTCCGAGATATGGTAAATATCTGCATTCATAGCATTCGCTGACGTTAATTATTAACGGTTCAATATTTTTAACTTCCACATTACCTAAATAATGAGTTTCCCAGAACTGAGCGATATTTCCAAGGAATTTGCTTATTTCAGGGTCAGCTACTCTTTCATATAGAGCTTTTCCTACTTTAATTCCTGCATCATGAAGTATTGGATCAATATTGATGCCCTGGTTTATTAGACCTACGCGTATGGTCTTAAACATTAGTCTGAAAAATTCAAACGGATCCCCATCACTTAAAACATAACTGGAAACATAACTCTCTAAATCATTTTCCTGATTTTTCTCACGCGCTAATTCCCCAATATACTCTGAATTTATAAAAAATATCTTTTTACGTGCATCTTGAGGGTCAGGCTTTGAATTAATTATTCCCTCATCTACTAATTTTTTGAGGTGTACTGATACAGTAGATTTTGCCTTACCAGATGAAGATACTATCTGATCAAAGCTCAACTCTCCTTTTCTAAGCATTGTCAATATTTTAGACTTTACAGGACTATCTATGGCGCGTATACCATTTGATGTTGCAAATAATCTTATTTGGGTATCATAAGATTTTTTTTGGTTTGTGTCTTTCATAGAAATAGCCTCTTTTTAAATTTATATACCTAGTTCTACCCTAGTCCAGATAAAATGATATGTTTAATATTAACTTTTTGATAAGCATATTTTTTTTGAAAAGGTAACTTTTTTATTTACAAGTATGTCAGTGTTCTTTATATACTATTGTTCGTGCATCCTGAAACAAAACCGTAAATTTTATATACTACAGTTCGTAGATAATAAAACATTCGCATGCATACGAACACAATAGGATGGAGGAAAAACATGAAATTTGAACTATTTGGTAGGAAAAGTTCTGAATCATCAGGAGGCGGATGTTGTCCACCTGTAAAAGAAGATTTAGACATGTTTTGTTATCAGTGCTCTCAAACTGCAAGAGGAACTGGTTGTACAGTAAAAGGTGTTTGTGGAAAAGAAGCAACAGTTGCAAGGCTGCAAGACAATCTATTATTTGCAATTAAGGGAATATCTGCATATCTTTACCACGCGAGAGAATTGGGATACACAGATCCAGAAGTGGATGGATTTTTAGAAAGAGGATTTTATTCCACATTAACAAACGTTAATCAGGATGCAGGAGAATTTGTAAAACTTGCTCTTGAAGCTGGAGAAATGAACATAAAAACAATGCAGCTTTTAAAGAAAGCTCTTATAGAAACATATGGCGAACCGGAACCTACAGAAGTAAAAACTGGGACTGTAAAAGGTCACGGTATCGTTGCTACAGGACACAGTCTTAAAGCATTATATGAACTACTTAAACAGACAGAAGGGACTGGAATTAATATTTACACACATTCAGAGCTTCTTCCTGCACATGGATATCCTGAATTTAAAAAATTCGACCATCTTGTCGGGCAACTTGGAGGACCATGGTTCGATCAGAGGACAACATTTTCAAAATACCCTGTCGCAATCCTTGGAACATCAAACTGTGTATTAATACCAACAGATGAATACAAAGAAAGAATGTTCACATCAGGAGTTGCACAGTTACCTGGAGTTCAGCATATTGACGGTTACGATTTTACCCCCGTAATTGAAAAAGCAAAATCTTTACCTGAACTTCCAGATGAACCTGGAGAAAAAGTTTTCACAACCGGATTCGGAGCTTCCACAGTCCTTTCACTTGCACCAAAAATTAAAGAACTTGTAGAATCTGGAAAAATAAGAAGATTCTTTGTAGTTGGAGGATGTGACTCCCCACTTCCAAAAACAAGTTATTACCGGGAATTCGTGAAAAATTTACCTGAAGATACAGTTGTATTAACACTGGCATGCGGTAAATACAGATTCAACGACCTGCAACTTGGTGATATCGAAGGAATTCCAAGATTAATTGATTTGGGACAATGTAATGATGCAATAGTTGGAATTGATATTGTAGCTGCGCTTTCAGAATTATTTGGTCTTCCAATAAATGAGCTTCCATTAACATTTGTTTTAAGCTGGATGGAGCAGAAAGCCGCTGCAATTCTCTGGAGCTTACTTGCACTTGGAATTAAAGGCATTTATCTCGGACCAATCATACCTGCATGGGTAAATGAAGACATTCTAAACGTGCTGGTCGAAAATTACGATATAAAGCCAATTGGAGACCCAAAAGAAGATATAAAGGCAATTTTAGGATAAGGTATTTAAAGTTCTCATTTCACACCCTCGGAAATTGTATATTCTCGAGGGTCTACCTTTTATTTTAATTTATTTAAACTGTATACAGTATTTTCAGATGATTTTTTCTGTATTAACTTTCAATTACTTTTAATTACAATTTTAAATGGAATAACAACCTTTATATGCAGTATTTTATATAATATATTATTAGTTCGGATAAAACCAAACAATAATCTGGTGATACATGAAAACATTCTAAAGTTTAGGAAGTTTATTTAGTAAAAAAGTGTTTAAAGGTGGATAAAATGAAATTTAAATGTGATATATGCAGTTATATTTATGATTCAAGCGTTGGAGACTCTGAAAATGGAATTGAAGCAGGGACTGATTTAAAAGATCTTCCCTCAAGCTGGGTTTGCCCTATATGCGGTATAGAAAAAGATCAGTTCTTTCCCCTTGAGGATGAAAGGATAGGCTCAGAAGGAGAGGGTCCAATGGCACTAATGATATTAGCTCTAACACATGGCCTTTGGACTATATCTGGAAGGGGATCCTATTCTGTAACCAGGGAAATAGGTCGTGCATTTATCAATGAATTAAAAAAAGATGGTGTTAAGTTTATAGATGGGGAATCTGCTCTTGAATTTGTAAAAAAATATTTCATTAAGCATAAATTTGCAAGAGATATGGAATACACAATTAAAGATGGAGAAGCAGAACTTGAAATAAAAAACTGCCGTTTCTTTGGATTATGCAAACAGCTTGAGAACCAGGGAGTTTTAATAACAACATGCCCATATACCAATACTGCGGCAATGGCTCTTGAAGAGTCTACAGGTTATAGATACCGAATCAGTAAAGAACAAAAAGGGTATGGCCATAAAATACATTTAAAAAAGGTTTCAAAAGTTTAAAAAGAGGAAGCTACTTAAATTTTATAAAAAATTAAAGAAATTCCTCAATTAAAATATTTTTATTTTAAACACTGTTAATTCTGTAGACTATATGGTCTAGACCATCAGGTTTATATATGATATCTGCGATACACTTAAAATCATAATGTTGGGAGTGTATGTATGGGATGTTTGAGAGACTATACTACTTACATTTATGATTTATCTAATGGGAGCTCAATTAAATGGAAGAAAAGTCATTTAAAAGGAAAAATGAACTTATTGAAGTAGCTTTAGATGAATTTACAGCAAAAAATTATGAAAATGCTTCTTTAAATGTTATCCTTAAAAATGCAGGTATCAGCAAAGGTACCTTTTATTATCACTTTCAAGATAAACAGGCGCTTTATGTGTTCCTGCTTCAATCGGCTCATAAGGCCGAGTGTAAATTCATAAATAATTGCATGAAAGAACGTGTAGAAGATTTTAAAGGGAAGGATATCTTCGAAAGGTTTAAACTGCAGATCCAGATAGCTTATGAATTTGCGGTTGCGTTTCCCAAATACTTTAAACTTTGCATAATGTTTCGGAAAGAGAAGGAAAATGAAATCTATGGATATGCAAAGAACATCCTTGAAAGAAATAAGGAAGCATGGCTTGAAGAAAAAATCAAAAAAGCTATAAAGGATGGAGATTTTAATAATAGATTCTCTGAGGATTTCATCGTAAAAATAGTGAATTATCTGGTATTCAACTTTAATGAAATATTTGATGAAGAAGAAGACTACAAAATGGAAAAAATGCTTGAAAATGTTAATGATCTTGTAAACTTTTTGAAATATGGGTTGGGTAATGATATCTGTTAAACATGGTGCAAAGTGTATATTGTTTAAATTAAGAAGTGTAATGCTAAAAGGGGAATATTATCACTTTAATAGGGATACAATTAATTATAATTATTTGATTTTAAATTAAAGCCATATGAGCTATTGGAGGTATAATTATGGTTATAAAGAAAATTAAAAGTTTATGTCCTGAATGTCTTCAAATAATTGATGCTGAAGTCAATGAAGATAAAGACAAGGTTAAGCTAATAAAAGAATGTCCAGATCATGGAAAATTTGAAAATACATACTGGAGCAGTGATGAACTTTATAAAAAAGCATCAAAGTACAATCATGATGGTGATGGAATTGAAAATCCTCGTACTTCCTTAGAGGGGGAATGTCCTTCTAACTGTGGGCTATGCAGGGAACATGAGAGTCACACTATCCTTGGGCTTATTGATGTTACAAACAGGTGCAATATGAGGTGTCCTGTGTGCTTTGCAAATGCCGCTGTTTCAAAAAGTATTTATGAACCTACTTATGAAGAAATAAGGGGCATGCTCCAGAATTTAAGAAATAATCAACCGGTTTCGACTCCTGCAATACAGTATGCTGGTGGGGAACCAACCGTCAGGAAGGACATAGTTGATCTAATTAAACTTGCTAAAGAAGAAGGTTTTACACATACACAGATAGCTACAAATGGTATAAAACTTGCAAAAGATCCAAATCTTGCAAAAGATCTTAAAGAAGCTGGATTAAACACAGTTTACCTGCAATTTGATGGAATTACAGAGGAGCCGTATATTAAAATAAGGAATAGAAATTTACTTTCAACTAAATTAGAAGCAATTGAAAACTGTAGAAAAGTAGATTTAGGGATTGTTTTAGTTCCAACACTTATAAAAGGGATAAATGATCAGCAGGTAGGGGATATAATAAGATTTGCAGTTGATAATATTGATATAATAAGGGGAGTAAACTTCCAGCCTGTTTCATTTGCAGGCAGAACACCCGCAGATGAAGTGGAACAACAGCGTGTAACTGTCCCTGATTTTGAGAAATTAGTTGAAGAACAGACAGAATCCCAAATAAAAATAGAAGATTTTTACCCAGCATCGTCTGTCGTCCCAATTTCTGAATTTATTGAAGCTATAGAAGGTAAAGAGCAGGTTACATTTACATGCCATCCCCACTGTGGAGCTGCCACATATGTCTTCATTGATGACGATAAAATAATTCCAGTTACACAGTTTATAGATGTAGATAGATTATTTGGTCTTCTAACAAAAAGTGCTGGAGATATTGAAAAAGGAGGACTGACAGGTAAAGCCAAAACTATAGCAAGGGCAACAGTTGGACTTCCGAAAACTA
Source organism: Methanobacteriota archaeon (assembly GCA_023436175.1). GTDB lineage: Archaea > Methanobacteriota > Methanobacteria > Methanobacteriales > Methanobacteriaceae > Methanobacterium_D. The sequence continues at coordinate 9,943 of JAEZKE010000095.1, read as the reverse complement.
TAGACATGTCAAAAGCGCCAGAATCAATTGATATAAAGAAAATATTGACTTCTGTCTTTAAAGAAAGGTCTTATTCTGCACTTGGAGATTTCCATAAAAAATCACTGCTTATTGCATGCATGCACTTTATGGATCCATGGAACTTCGATCAAGATAGAGTTAAAAAATGTGTAATCCATTATGCGGTTCCAGATGGAAGAATTATACCTTTCTGCTCCATGAACACTCTTTACAGGCAAGAAATTGAAAAAAAATTCGCGGTTCCTTTTAAAAATGAGCATGATGCCGAATAAAGACCAATTCTAAATTAATTGAAGTTTCAAAAGTTTAATGCTTAATAGGCATTAACATATATTTTTATAAATCCTGTTTAAATTCGTTATTTTTCAATAATTGCAGTTACTGATTTTTTCCAGGTCTCGTGAACTTTTGTTTTGTCAATCCCAACAAGTAACTGTGTCGCCGCATCAGTATAAAGTCCTGTCAAAATCTGGGCCAATACATCTGCTTCCAAGTCATCCCTGATTTTTCCTTTATTTTGTTGATCCTGTAGAAAAGCCTTCAACCCTCCTAACTTTTCATTGTAGGCATCTTTATTGAGTTTTTTGATATTTTCATTGTAGGAAGACAGTGCAGTCATTTCGAAACTTAGGGATAAACCTTCTGACTCTGCCATCATTTTATATACTTCTTCTAAAACTTCTAGACAATTTCGTCCTTCGAATGATTTTTGAATATCTATTAAAGTTTGATTTGAGGATATCCAGATTACTTTGAGGATATCTTCTTTGCTCTTAAAATATGTGTAAATTGTTGCTTTGCTTACTCCAACCTCTTTGGCAATTTCATCCATTGTCGAGCCATGATATCCTTTTTCGGTGAAAACTTTGACAGCGGCCATAATAATTTTATTTCGGGCTATTTCCTTGTATTCTGGGACTACTTTTGGCATTATATCACTTTTATAAGTTTAGATTTAAATATATTTAAGTTTACCGACATTAAGTTTATTAACTATTAGTCTTATAAAGTAACCAATAGTCAGTTTTAAAGGGAGGAGGAAAAAAATGCCTGGACTAATCGATGTACACCACCACATTGTTCCTAAAGAATATGTTAAAAGCCTATCAGATAAAGGGGTAAAAAAAGCTCTTGGAGTACGATTTCCCAATTGGAGTGCAAATAAGGCCTTGGAAGTTATGGATCGAAACGGTATTTCCACATCAATGATTTCTATTTCTGCACCGGGAGTTTATTTTAGAAATAAAGATCCTTCAATGGAATTTGCAAGAGAGTTATCAAGACAAACAAATGAAACATGTGCCGGATTAATTGAGGATCATCCTGGAAGATTTGGTGCTTTCGCTACTTTACCTCTTCCAGATGTTGACGGTGCTTTAGAAGAACTTAAGTATGCTCTTGACGTGCTGAAACTTGATGGAGTATTTCTTTTATCAAATTACGATGGTTATTATCTCGGTGATCCACGCTTTGACAGGTTATTTTCTGAACTTAACCGCCGAAAAGTAGTTGTATTCGTTCACCCTGCATCACCTCCAGGATTTGAAAAAATGCATCTGGGTTTTCCTGAATCTATGGCAGATGTTTGTTTTGACACAACAAGAACAGTACTCTCCCTTATGGTGAATGGAGTGACAAAGAAATATCCGGACATACGTCTTATCCTTGCCCATGCAGGTGGTACAGTTCCGTATATAGCTGCAAGAATAGATACTTTATTTTCTCTCTTTGCAAGCTTAGGAGGCGTAAGCTCATATGTAGCAGAAGGAGTTGATTTGGTTTCTCATGTTGTCCCTAAATTAAAGGAATCTTTCCCGGAAGAACTTAAAATATATTTAAACGTTAAAGATAATGTGCTTCCAGAAGGCCCTGATTTTTATCTAAAAAGATTTTACTATGATGCAGCTCTTTCAGCTTCGCCACATGCATTTGCATCTCTCCAAACGCTCGTTGACAGTTCTAAAATCGTGTTCGGATCTGATTATATTTTTGCGACAGAAGCTGCCGTGCCAGTGACAATTAAAGGCATAAAGGAATATACTGGATTCAATGAAGAAGATAGGGTAGCAATCGAAAGAGAAAATGCAATAAATCTATTTCCAAGACTTAAAAAGATATGATGAACTTGAAAACTGTATTGACTATCTTGTATAGACATAATTTGAGTAAAAAGATTGTAAATACCAATTTTTTTTAAATTTAATTTGATAAGTACAAATTTATTCACAAAATAACCAACTAATGCAATGGCGAAAAAAATATGACAAACACAACAGTTTTACTGGCTCTAAAAATCATGTTAATGTTCTTTGTTGTTTATTCCCTGATAAAATTCATGTTTTTCTTTTTTATAAAATATGATACCCGACGAAGATTGTTAAATTCATCATATAAAGGAAAAACAAGCGCAACAAAAATACAGGACATTTTTCTGCTGGCTATAATGTTAATTTTAACAGGTTTACTGTTTGCATCGGGAGTAAACGAATATATCAGCTTTATTACAGGAATTCTAGTAGGGATGGTGCTGATTCAAACATATTTCCACAGTTTCTCTAAACCTTTAACTCTGGAAGAATCACCAGAATCACCAGTTTCACCAATAAAAATGATGTCTTATGCTATAGAAGCTAATCCTGGAATGGCGTGGAAACAATTAATAATTATGACAATGCTCTTTATATGGGCTCTTTACATGCTTTTGACGCAAGGATTTGGATTATTTAGATAAAACAATTTTAGTAAAATAAGCGAATAATTTTGGAAATACTATATGCAGGTTTGCAATATTTTTAAAAAAAGAGAGAAGAATTATTTATTCTTCTTTAATTGTTTTTAATTTACTGCAAGCATCTTCTGCAGCTAAAATAATTGGATCTGTAACCATTGAAACTGGAGGAGCATATGAAAATTCCGTAGTAGCAAGTTCAGAGCAGGTAATGCCATTTGATATGGCTAATGACATTGTATCTACTCTTTCTGCAACTCTTTCTTCCCCAATCAATTGACATCCAATAATTCGCCCTTTAAGATTATTTATGATTTTTACATCAATTCTTTTTGCTCCAGGATAATAACGAGCTTTGGTAAGAGCTTTAATTTTACCATATGCTACATCTATCCCGTTTTGTCGTGCTGATGCAACTGTTAGGCCCACAGCACCAAATTCAAGTTCTCCAACCTTTGAAACGTTGGAATTTAGAACTGGTTTAAATTCTGCAGCTATTCCTGCGATATTTTTGGCAGCGATTTTTCCCTGCCTTACAGCAGTTGTTCCTAACATGGATTGAGTATTTTCTCCAGTTATTGCATCTAACACTTCTACACAATCCCCAATAGCATATATATTAGGTATAGATGTCTGCATCTTTTCATTGACTACTACTGCCCATTTTCCAAGTTGACATCCTGCTATTTCAGCTAACTTTGTTTGAGGCCTGACTCCAGTAGCCATTATAACCAAGTCAGCGTCTACAACATTATCTTCAAAGACTGTCCCTTCTACATGTCCGTCACCTATAATTTTATCAACGCCTTGTCCTAAAATCACATTTATGCCCTGTTTTTCAAGATAATTTTGAACTATCGTTGCCATATCGGGATCTAGTGATCTTGGAATGATTTGGGGCAGCATTTCAGTCATTGTAACATTAAGGCCCATTTGTTTAAGTGCATAGGATACTTCTACACCTATTAAACTTGCCCCTACAATTACTGCATTTTGGCTTTTTTCAGCCCATTCTTTGATTTTAAGGCCGTCTTCAATGGTTCTAAGCTTGAAAACGCCATCTAAATCAGTTCCTTCAATTGGAGGAATGAATGAGCTTGCCCCAGTTGCTATTACAAGATAGTCATAGGATAATTCATATTCTTTAGTAGTTTCATCTATTAAACGGTATTTTATTTTATTTTCACTGCTTTTTACATCAAAAACTTCTGCTTCAGTTATGATCTTTATATCTTTTTCAAGGTAATCTTCTGCTTCATGCATAATGATATCCTTAAAATTTTCTACTTCTCCACCTAAAACATAGGGGATAGCACAAGGGGAGTAAGCAATATGTTTCCCCATGGTAATTACTGTTATTTTCGCGTCTTTATTGTATTTTCTTATATTAGAGGCTGTAGAAAGCCCGCCAGCTCCAGCACCTACTATTACTATTTTCATTTATTTTTTCACCTGTGTGGAATTAGACACTATACGCTTTGTAAGTTACTACGTATAAAGTTTGAATTTCACATGAATTTTATATGAAAAATCGATAATTTTATATTCAGTATATCTATATATTTGGATATATAGAATTAAATTTAAATTTAAAAATGGGGTATACAATGGATAAAAATGAAATTAAAGAGTTTGTAAAGGGTAGATATTCTAAAATAGCAACAAAAGAGGAATCTTATTGCTCATGCTGCTGTGGAGAGGATTCAACAATTGAACAGGCTAAAGCAGCGGGGTATACTTTAGAAGATATTAAAAGTATACCTGAAGAAGCTGTCTTTGGACTTGGATGCGGTAATCCTACTGCACTTGCAGAACTTAAAAAAGGCGAAACTGTATTAGACCTTGGATCTGGGGGAGGAATAGATGTTTTTCTTGCAGCAAACAAAGTTGGCAGAACTGGCAAAGTCATTGGAGTGGATATGACTGAAGAAATGGTAAAAACTGCCGTTAAAAATGCTGAAGAGGGCAAATATGAGAATGTTGAATTTAAATTGGGAGAAATAGAAAATTTACCTATTGATGATAACGCTATAGATGTTATTATAAGCAACTGTGTAATTAACCTTACACCTGATAAATCGGTAGCATATAAAGAAGCATTTCGGGTTTTAAAGCCTGGTGGACGTATCTTAGTATCAGATCTGGTGACAGAGGGAAATATACCTGAAGAGATTAAACGCAGTTTTGATGCATGGTCAAACTGTATTGCAGGAGCTATGGAAAAACAGGTGTATTTAGGTACAATAAAAGAAGCAGGATTTAAAGATATTCAGATAGTTGAACAACATTATTTCACAGAAAAAAATATGGATGAACGGTTAGTGGGAAAAATCATAAGTGTTCAGATTAAGGCATTAAAATAGGAGCATATTATGAAAACTTGCGAGTTAAATGGTAAAGGAAAGCCTTGTAGTGACCAGATAAGAGATTTAAAAAGGATTTTATCTAAAATTCCTTCTGAAGATGTCTTTCAGGTTCAATCAGAACAATTTAAGGCAATTTCAGATCCAACCAGACTTAAAATACTTTATTTATTACAGGACGGAGAATTATGTGTTTGTGAAATAATCCTGGCACTTGAAAAACCTCAATCTACTATTTCACATCATTTAAACGTCCTTAAAAATGCAGGATTTATAAAAGGGCGTAAAGAAGGAGTATGGATACATTACAAGCTTGTCAATACCAAAATTGTTAATTTAATTGAGAAGTTAGTAAACTAACTTGAATTTATGTAAATGAGGAATTTAGGAGATTGAAAGATGTTAAAAATTGCAATAGCTACCGATGGCCCATATGGGGAACGTGCATATGAATATATAAGTAAAGAATTCGACACCGACTTTATTGAGCTTGAACAACCTGCTTCTATGTTTGCAGATGAAATTGAAATCCCTGGAGATGCATTAAAACGGCTGGAAAGTGCAGATATATTAGTAACTTATATTCTTCATCCAGATCTTACTCTTGATCTTGTTGAAATACTCCATGATAAAGTAGAATGGGTAATAGTAGCTGCATGGAGAGGAGAAGGGTTTAAAAATCAGCTTGAAAGATTAGGAAATGTTACATGCCCTGAAAACATGTGCGATCTTCAGGAAAATGGAAACCCTGTATTTGATGAATTTGTATCTAAATTTGGAAGGCCGATTGTTAGAATAAACTGTCGTGAAGATAAAATTGTAGATGTAGAAGTTTTAAGGTCCTCTCCCTGTGGATCAACATTTTTTGTAGCTGAAGAAATGGTTGGCCAAGATTTAGAAGATTTACCTATTAAAGCAGGTCTTAAGCTACAACATTATCCTTGCAGGGCTCCTAAAATGAGGTTATTCGCTGATGACGAGTGTAAAAAGGAAATGGCAGCTAATTTCCATAAAGAGGCCTTTGAAGAGGCAATAATATGTGGAAAGAAAAATAAATCAGATAAATAGTTTTTATTTTTTTTGAAAGGAATTCGGATATTGTTTTTGCAAAAATAGAAATAATCTACACATTTTAATAAAACTAGGTTAGCGCTACAATTAATAGCTTTGAGCCCAATATTTCGCGGAAATTTTTGACAGGCTCTGTAATTGCAGTTTACAGGTGGTGCTGGCCTTTGAGAATTCAATGTTTGTAAATCTTATGAATGTGTCCTTATTGTTTCAGAAGGAATATTTGATAAAAAATTGGTAGTTGGATTGATGAAGTCTATTTATCATTAAGTTAGCGCTGGTAAAAGACTTAAACTTAAAGAACCTACAATAAGCACTACTGACATCACTGAAATTGTGTTTGCAATTTTGTTTGCAGTAATGCTTGATGTTACATAATTTAAGACTTCTTCTAAGATTAATCCTCCATCAAATGGTTTTAGAGGAATTAAATTAGCTGTACCAATTCCCAAGTTCAGGAAACTTATCCAGAATAGTAGCTGGTATAGACTATACAGAAACCATGGCAATACATCTCCATATTTACTGGAAACATCTTGATTAACAGTTAAATGGTCACTTGCACTTACACCAAGATAAGCATGTGATGAATTGTTTGGATTTACAGTTGATTTAATTTTATAAGTTCCTTGATTAGTAGTAACAGTGATTATATCTCCCGATTTGACTTTACTCATTATATTTGTAAAACTGGTTGAATTTGTTACTTCATAACCGTTAATATTAGTCATAATCATCCCGGTTTGTAGAACTCCTGCAGAAGGACTATGGGGCATTACAGTTTGGATTTCCACCCCCTGTGAATGAAAGGACGGATTAATAAAGGAAAATACCAATAAATATGAAATTAGCAGGGTGATAACTGCTAAAACGACATTTGAAATTGATCCTGCGGCATAAATCCTGAGTTTTGTAAATCTAGATGATTTTTTTACTTCATCTGGATCAGGTTCTACAAATGCGCCTGGTAAAACTGCAAGTAGCAGTAATCCAATTGATTTAATTTTAATGCCTTCAGCTCTTGCAAGAATTCCATGTGAAAATTCGTGAATTACTAAAACAATTGCAATTGCAATTAATCCATATGTTAATGGAACATTAAGGGGAGATCCAGGGATATTAACTCCGGGAATTACAGGATATACTCCTGCAGCTGTTGTTGCTCCATGGACAACAAACATATTTTGTAGTACCATTACAAGCGAATATGCTAGAAGAACAAACATTAGAGCCATAAGAACTACTGCTACAGGTACTCCAACATTCATACTCCATTTCCAAAACTTTGGACTTTTTTGAGCAATAGAATCAATAAAATCTCTCAGTCGAGTAGTTCTCCTCATTAAAATAGGGCCTTCTACATCAATTTTTAATTGATTCCTGAATAAAAGGGCTAATGCCCATATAACAACAAATGCAATAGCATAAAACTGCAAAGCGTCCACTTGATCACCTTTAAATTCAAATAATAAATTGAATGTATTATTAATATTAATTTGCGCTATAATATTAATTATAAATTTTGTCAGTTTGAAAATTTAACTATGAACTTAATGTGTTATACTTTTAACGAATCGTAAAGTAAAACATCACAGTCTTCTCCTTCGTTTATACCCTCAACATTTTCTTCTATTAATATATAACAATCAGATTCTACAAGGGATCTTATAATTCCCGACCCTTCTATTTTAAGAGGGTATACATGATCACCATCTGTTCTGGCTCTAACATAATCTGTCCTTCCAAGTGTTGATGCAATTTTTCGAAATGCTGTTTTTTTAATAAATGAGAATTTTTTACAGATATTTTGCATTTTAAGAAGATAATTACGTGTAAAAACATCGAATTGTACCATTGAAGCTACAGGATATCCTGAAAGCATGAATATGGGCGTTTCATTTATAACTCCAAATCCAAATGGTTTTCCAGGTCTTATGGCTGCCCCATGAATTAAAACTTCGCCCATTTTGGCAACCACATCCACCACAACATCTCCTTTACTTATTGCAGTGCCTCCAGTGGTTATTATGGCATCACAGGATTCTAAAAATTTTTCAATTTGTCCTTTTACTTTTTCGGCATCATCAATACAATGAGTAAGCTCGGGAACTGCAAGTGTACTTTCAACAAGTGCTTTTAAAGTATAATAATTTGAATTTATAATTTTGGCACCTTTAATTTCTGATTTGGACATTACAAGTTCGTTTCCAGTAGTTATGACGCCTATTTTTGGCCTTTTGTATACATTTACTGTATCATAACCTGCAGACGTTATTATTCCAATATCCTGTGGCCTTAAGAGTTTTCCAGATTTTAAAAGTTCATCTCCTTGTTTGAAATCTTCTCCAAATGGAGCAATATTTTCACCGGGAAATAGTGTTTTTGAAACTTCTAACTCATTATTTTTTTCGTAGGTATACTCTTCCATAACGACTGCATCTGCACCTTTAGGTATAGGCGCCCCAGTCGCGATTTTTACGGCTTCGCCACGTTTTAGAACTACTTTTGATGTGTCACCCGCACCTATTCTATCTATAACTTTTAAATGCGCAGGATTAGTTTCCGAAAATCCGAAGGTATCTTCAGCTTTTACTGCATAACCGTCCATAGCAGATTTGTCAAAGGATGGAGAATCTAAAAGTGCTTTTATATCTTCTGCCAAGACTCTATTGTATGCTTCTTTAAGAGAAATCCTTTCAATATCAGGCTTAATTTCGATGTTATCTATGATTTTTAGTGCATCTTTAACTGGTATCAATTCAGATAAGAACATTTCAGTCTACTTCCACATTTGATTGTAATGATTTTGAGTATAAAAAGTGGTTGTATATATGATTTACATTTAAGTTATAGTTTTATGCAGATGACAGTACTATAAAAATCAATTTCAAAGTACCATTTAAATAATAAAATTTCCAATTAATATAGAAAATATAAAATTTTGTACTATTTTTATTATTAGGTATATTTGGGCTTTAATGCTACAGTTAGCATATATTATGTTGTATTTGTGGCATTTATGTGTTTATAGGGATTATATGTATGAATGAACTTGATAATTAATACCATATATAATTTGAACGTGTAATTTAGATGTATAATAGCATCAATTAGTGACAATTTTTCCAAATAAGGTTTAATTAGAGCTAATTTGGTAAAAATACAAACTAAACGTGCTAATCTATAATTCGACATTTAAATACACTTTAAGAAGGTCTTAAATATAAAAAAGAGAGCTATAAAGGCTTTTTTTCGACAAAAAAACCAAAACATTTATATATGCTGTAGGTTGATTATTGTTTTGTCCAAAAAGTGATAAGTAGGTGTATTAATACTTTTGGACACGGAGGCGGTAGAATTAAGCGACAATCTATGTATGCATTGCTAATAGCATTAACTATGGCAATGAGCATTTTGCCCTCTGCTGTGGGGGCAGCGGACCAAAGTGCATCGGACAATAATGCACAAATTGGTTTAGAACATACAAACGTTTTGAAAGTGAATGCAGCGTCCAGCGTAAAAGTTAAAGTATGGTACAAGCACTGGTATAAAAGTTGGCACAAGCACTGGTATAAAAGCCATGGAAGATGGCATTATTACTGGACTTACAGTTGGAAATATACCTGGAAATATTATTATAAATACAAAACCAGTACAGCAAAAGCAGCATCAAGTTCCAGTAGTTCATATTATACATCAAGTGGTAAAGCAAATACATTCAACGACCCAAAATTAAACTCAATTATGAAATCGGCAGCAG
>JAEZKE010000082.1 GCA_023436175.1 Methanobacteriota archaeon | reverse complement strand
CACATTACCTCCATGTCTTAGGTTTCAACGCTTTATGATCTAAAACTTAAATTTGACTTGTTATAAAAATATTTCGGTGTATTTTCAAAAAGTAGGCGTAATTAGAGCTTATTTAAACTAAAAAAGTTAATATGGCAGTTTTTATTTTTGGTATTGATGTATCTATCCAAGTAATTATTAATTTTAATAAGTATATTATGATTGAGCTGTGACTTTAAAAATAATAGGGGATTTTAATCATTTTAACCTTGTGATAATTACTCTAAATTTAATAAGGCGAATTGTTAACCTTAATTTTTATAAAAATGTACAATTTATTTAACAAATATATGATTTAGATCTAAAGTTGAATCTAATAGATTCAATTGATATGGAGTTGCCATTGCAGTTATGAAATATTCAATAGGATGACACTTAATTCTGGGATTTGTTGAAATTATTATTTCTGAAAAATAAAGGGATAAAATGAATTTATTGATTAATTAACATTTAATTGCACGTTGTATTTTTTACATATTTTCTGGATGTAGTCTGAAGATAGGAAAAGGCTGCCTATAATTTCTTTAGATGTCTCATTAATGTAAACCCCTGAATTTAAAATGCCTATTACTTTATTCTGGACGTTGACAACTGGGCCTCCACTGTAACCTTCACCTGTAAGTGCATTTGTTTCATAATAGATTGTACCTTGAGGATTAGGTGCTTCTACATTTAAACGGCCTGATGATTCGGAAGGAATGCTACTTTTGTTATTTATGGGATAGCCGTATATGGAAATCTTTTCGCCGGTTTCAGGGTTTTTTGAACTAACAGCAAGCACTGGTAGGTCTGTACCGTTGGTATCAACTTTTAAAAGGGCTATATCTTCACCATTTGCGTAGTTTCCAGAACCGACTAAACTCGCTTTTAAAGTATTTTGAGCATTGACCCCGTTTAATGCATTTCCTTTGACATAAATTTCACTGTTGTAAGAGCTTACAGATATGGAGCCGTTTTTAATGAAGTCATCTGTGGCTTTTTCCAGGGCTTTTCTGCGGTCATTTTGGGTTTTGGGTACATTTTTAAATAATACGTAAGCCAATATGGGGTCTTTATGTCTTAAATACTCCAGTAAACCTGATTCTGCCACATACCATTCTATATCACTGGAATTCATTTTTTTAAGTTTATTGTTATTATCCAATGCCCTGGAGTCGCTTAAAACGTGAAATGCAGTTATGATGTAACCGTCTTTACTTACAATAAACCCTGATCCATAGGAGTAAGGCTGATAACTGGTTGTTTTGATGTTACGTTGAAAATAGGGTCTTTAATTGTAACAGTGCCTGAAAACCCTTCTTCAACACTAACGGTTGTACTTGGAATGTTTGCTGTACTTAAAGAGCTTGCAGCAACGACCTGAACACTTCCAACACCTGAAAATCCAATCACAACAACCATTAATAAAATCAGTATTGAAAACTTGTTTTTTGGTTTGGCTGTGAATTGATGTTCATCTTCTAATTTTTTTAATGTTCTACCACATTTCCTGCAAAAACCTGTTCCTGCATGGTTTTTAAAGCCGCATTTCTGGCAAATCATATCTCCACCCCTTATTTTCGATTAACTGGTATAACTGTTTCAAACATTTATGATTTGAAAATATTTGTTAACTGATCCTGAAAAGAAGAGGCTCTATAGGTTATAAAATTAGTTGAAGCCTTTTAATTAGTATAAGGCATCTATATCAATATTATTGTTTTTAGACTGTTCTATCTCAAGATGGTTCTATTCGGTTTGAAGTTTTATATAAATATTTTGTTTTTTCATACTCCAATTGGCAGATTTATCCAAATTAACTAATTTAACAATCCTCTAACGTTTATAGATTATTCTGCTATTGAATTAAAATTATTATGTAAATTGAAGTTGGTTAGATATATTTAATGTTAAAAGTATCTTATTGAAATTTTATTCAGCTAAACTTCTTAGCATATGCTTAATATCTCATTGATGTAGAAAAAAGATTTATTTGATTTAAATTAAACTAAAAGCATCCTAATTTATAAATCCATGTGTATTGTCAAAATTTTACACCTTTTAATCTAATTTTTGTACTTTTAAAATGTAAGTCTACCTAATCAACTTACTTAACTTAAAAAATGGGTTAATTATCCGTAACATTTAATAAGCATGACATCCATAATACTAATTAACACAATATTATGATTGACGCGCTGGTAAAATAAAAATTTAACTACCAGTTCTAACACATGCTGGAAATATTCCAATATGTATCATACAATGCAATGGGGAAATCAAACAGGTTATAACTGAATATAAACTGATAGAGATCGCTTCTCTAGTGATATATTCTAAATCATGAATGGTTGATTTCTGTGAAAAGTTGCTATCAAGTTGAAGGTAGGGGTAGTCAATAGAGAATGATGAGAGTTTTAGAGGTGTTTCTCTCATCATTTCTCTTTTAAATCTGGCTTTAGTGAGGAGATGGTGGGAGTTTTGAGAGTTCTCTCACCATTCTATCCAGATTTAATTTTTAACATTCATTTTGATTTTTTAGAAATTCATATCGTGGACGGTTTTTTAAATTAATTTTTGGTATCCGATCTACATTTTGATTTAAGCGAATTTAAATGTTTTAATGTTGATTTAACGGTTTAAAATACTTATTTAATTTTTAAAAGCGAAATTAGGTATAATTATGTTGGTTAATTTTAAAATTAAGTTTATATCTTTGGTTGGCACCGGTTATGGAATCCAAATTAGTAAGATTTAACTATTATAATTAATAAATAATAATAATTAAGTATTAAAAAAGGTTGTTAAGATGAAGGTTGAAATGATTATTTTGGCTTTTCAGCAGGGAGATCCCGTAACTTACGATTCAAAAGATGAGGGAATTAACCAGATATTGATTGAGGATGGAAAAGTACGCATTGATTTTGTTGATAACGGACGGAGCTGGGCAAGGGAAATTCCTATTTCTAATTTAAGATTTTTTGAATATCCCGTGGACACGGTAGACTATAGAAATGGATATAAAGTGTAAACAGTACAAATATCAGTCTACATTAGGGTCCTGTTTTGAGACGCAAAATTTGCAAAGAGCACCAGGAGTATTCATCTGTTTCTCTTTTACAGGACATAAATATACACCATTTTCAAACTTCAGCTTGAACCCACCAGGAAATGAAGTTCCAACTGGGTGAATCGATGCTTCCAAAATAAAAGTGGTATAAATAGATACAATTTTTGCAAGGCGTAGAAAACAAAGTTCTGATCTAATTTTTGATCCTTCTACCTGTTTGTTGAGTACTTCTAAAAATTCCTGAAACTTTTTATTATTTATATATCCTTCATAGTTTGATTTATCTTCCCTGATATCTTTGAAACGGTTTATAAACGCTTTTGTAAATGTTTCAATGAACTCTTCCCTGTAACCTGCCTGCATGTATTTGGCGTCCTCCTGGATATATGCAGAGGCAAGCATTATGTCGTGCATGTGAATTCGTGATGCTTCTTTTTTTAAAACGTGCAGGAGTTCATTCTTTGATATCTTCCTGGAAAAGTCGAGTTCTTCAATTGTTTCAACCATAATAAGACCCTAATTTCTATGAATTTTAAACCTGTTTTTGTTTAACTTATTATATAAAACTTAAAAATTAAATTGTTTTCCTTCTGTAGGAATTAGTCATTCATTTTAAACTTTTTTAAGCTCAAAAACGCTGAATATTAGGCAGATGACAAATATAATTAAAATATAAATAATTGAATCTTCAAAATCCACGAAAAACTTTAAATCATTTGAATTTATTTTTTATTTGTAAAATGAACCTGATTTGAGGTATTCTGACGGTTATAAAAATTATTTTATTAATATAAATATTCATATTTTTATTACATATTCAACATAAATTGTGATGTATGTTGGAGGTGAAAAATATGAAGAATTTACTGGGAATTTTGCTGCTTGTTTTTGTAATTACCGTTGGGTTTTCAGGAGTAGTTTCTGCAGCGGATGGACATAATAAATCCGTTAAAAAACAGCACAAATATACAGATCGACATTTTATTGAGAATATGGTTTCTCATCATAAAGAAGCTGTGCAGATGTCGAATATTGCGCTAAAACGGGGAGAACATCCTGAAATTAGACATTTAGCAAGGAATATAAAAAGCAGTCAGAGTGGAGAGATTAAAGAAATGAGTCAATGGTATAAAAAATGGTATGGCAGAAATGTCCCGACTTCCAGTATGATGAGTCATAAAATGGCAATGATGAATTCAGTAGATTTAAACAAGCTTAAAACTGCAGAACCTTTTGATAAAGAATTTATTAAACAAATGGTTCCTCACCATCAAATGGCAATAATGATGGCGAAAATAGCTTTAAAAAATTCAAAGCGTCATAGAATACGTAATTTTGCTAATTCAATCGTTAAAACTCAAAGTGCAGAGATTAAAGAGATGGGGCAGTGGTATAAACAGTGGTATGGTACAAATTTACCTGCCAGTCATGGTATGATGGGATCCAAAATGATGAATGGATAAACATCTAATTTTATTTATTTTGCATTAGATTTGGCGAAATTTATACATCTTTGTCCTGTTCAGCAATACAGAACCCGCAAACAGCTCCAGGATTGTCCTTCTGCTTCTCTTTTACCGGGCAAAAATAGGTTCCATTTTCATGTTTAACTTTGAATCCGCCTGGAAATGGAGTCCCAACTATATGTATTGGCTCATCAAGTACGAAGGTTGTGTAGATAGATATAATTTTATAAATTTTAAAGAAGTGGGATTCTTTGGACCTTATTTTAAGCAGCATTTGTTCCTGTTCGTTCAGGAGTTCAACTGCTTCTTTAAGTTCACTGACATCTATTGTACCTGTATATTTGTTTTTATTATCTTTTATTTCTTTTAGCCTTAAAATGAACCCTTTTACATATGCCCTTAAATATTCTTCCCGGTAATTTCCCTGTATGTATTTTCCTTCAGCCACTAAATAGGAATGGGCAGTCATAATATCTATGATTGAGATAGATCCAGCTTCTTTTTTAAGGACAAATAATAGTTCTTCTATTGTTATTTCCTTTGTAAAATCAAGATTTTCTAATTTAGTTACCATTTAGATCATAGATAAGAATTTTATAAATTGAAAATGAATTTAATTTAAGGTTTAAATTTTGCAAGCCTACCTTTACCAAACTTATTCATTATGGATTCCGCAGTCTTAGGCCCTATACCTTCTATTTTGACCAGTTCTTTCTCTGAAACATAACTTAAATCGCTTCCAAATGCTTCTACCAGAGCACGGGCACGTTTTCGCCCCAGCCTTTTAACGCTTACAACAAGTGGGATGATATCTTCACGAACTCCGTAGTAAAGCCGTGCGGATAACTTATCAAGGTCGTTGGAGTAAGAATAGTTATCTAAAACATGGCAAACTTCTTTAAAGAATTTGACCATCCTTGAAGCTTCATAGGCTGCCCTTCTTGTGGTCGCTGCGTACACGTTAAATGCATTTTCGATTCCATACTCGCTTCGTTCATTTATCCATTCTAAAAGCGCGGCGGTTGTGGCTTCATCGTTGCTGATGTCGCAGGCAAATATTCCATATTCATTCAGTTTATCCATGACTGGCTCTTTGCTTTTACGGCTTTTAAATGAAATTTTAGGCATATCTGGAGTCCTTGAAATATCATATAGGAGCTGATAAATATCAAGGTCTGGAGCTCTTCTTGCGTATTCTTTGAGTCTTACTGCGGTTTCAACTGTATAATTACTTCTTGCAATAAGATTTCCAAAATCTGTTGTTTTAAGCCCTTCAGGGGTGAGTTGAATTATTCCATTTTGAATCAGGAACTCAAGCGCGCTGTTTATTTCATATTCCATGGTATCCACTGCAAGAGCGCCGAAGAAATCGTTACAGTTCATTTGATAACCGTAAAACGTTTCACCGAAGAATTCTGTTATTTCTTGCGGTGTTTTAGCAAGTGACGATGCAACCTGTGCTATTATCTGTCTGAAAACAGCATCTTTGTTTTCTATGAGTTTGGAGGATGTGAGCTCTATATCTCCATATACATAATGGTCTTTTAAGTTGTAGCCTTCATCCATGCTTTTGGCGACTAAATAGGAATACCCTTCAGTATCATACCCTGGCCGGCCTGCCCGGCCTGACATCTGCTCGTAATCGAATACAGGGATACTTTGCGGGCCTCTTGATGTCCAACGGGTGTAATCTCTTATTACAACATTTTTAGATGGAAGGTTTACTCCGTACATGAGGCTTGGGGTAGCAGTTATCATGTAAAGATTTCCTGCTCTAAATTCGTTTTCGATTATTTCTCTCTGCTTATCAAAAAGGCCTGCATGGTGGAATGCTACACCGTTTTCAATACA
This sequence comes from Methanobacteriota archaeon, assembly GCA_023436175.1. Lineage (GTDB taxonomy): Archaea > Methanobacteriota > Methanobacteria > Methanobacteriales > Methanobacteriaceae > Methanobacterium_D. The sequence goes on along the minus strand of JAEZKE010000082.1, from coordinate 5,213 downwards.
TTCTGCAAGTTTTAAACATACCGAAGTTGGTCTTGAACCTCTTTTCCTTGGTACATCTAATATTTTTTCAGCTACAGCCCTGAATGCAAGTTTTTTATCCCTTGGAATTTTCTTTTTTACTTTGCCTGAGATATAATTTGCAAGAGCTTCTGTAAATCTCCTTGTGGACACAAAAACAAGAATTTGAGATGAATCTTCAATGGATTCATTTAAGACTTTCAGGACAACATCATTTTTGTTTTTAACCTCAAGCTCTTCAGTTATAAGGACATCTTTGTAAAGTGGAACTGGCCTGTAATCATGTTCCACAATTTCTGCATTTAACCAGCTTGCAAGCTCGTCCATATTCTTAAGTGTTGCTGAAAGTGCAATGATCCTTAAGGCGGGGTTGATGATTTTTGATCGTGTCAGGGCACATTCGATTGTTGGACCCCTTGAGTATTCACCAATCATGTGAAATTCGTCAATAATCAGAAGATCGATTTCTCTTAAATTGTTCCACGAAAAACGGGTAATTGCATCAAATGATTCAAAGACCATAACTGAAAGGTCTGAAGATTTGGTGTGCTTCCCAACATTTATGCCAAATTTTTCAAACTTCTTAAATTCTGCCAATTTTTCATTCTGTATAGATATTAATGGGGCGGCATATACAACCTTTCCGCCATTTAAAATTGTATTTAATGCAGCAATTACTCCAAGAAGGGTTTTTCCACTTGCAGTGGGAATTGCTATTATGTAATTAGACTTATTTTCAAGTAATCCTGAATCTAAAACCGCTTTTTGCGCGGGGTTTAGCTCTTTAATCTTTGGATAGCAATCACTGATTATCTCTCTGATTTCCTGATCTACTTTTTCCATAAAAATTAATAGTACATACTGCTTTTTATATTATACCTTTAAATATTCATTTAACAATCCATTTATATGCCATTAATAGGTTTAAAACAATTTGTTCTATCTTCTTTTTAACATAATTTTAATTAAACCCGAAAAAAATTAATAATAATAGGCAACATAATATATACTTAGAAATGTTTTAGTGAGTGTTTATTATGCCTCGATTTCAAACTATAACCCCAAAAGCAGCACTTAAATTAATGGAAGAAAAAGGTAATGAAATAACTATTTTGGATATCAGACCTGAGGATGAATTTGAAAAAGAACACATTCCCGGCGCAGAAAATTTAGATTATCATGGACACCACTTCCAGGAAAAAGCAGAAAAATTAGATAAAACTAAGAATTATCTCATATATTGCAAAAGCGGCGCTAGAGGTGGATATTTCATGGATAAAATGAAAGAATCTGGTTTTGATGGTGCCTATAATATATTAGGTGGATTTGTAGCCTGGAAAATAAGTAGACTTCCCCTTGTAAGTGGTACAGATTAAAGTTTAATATTCTTGCCTATTCTACTGAAGTTCTATTTTTTCATTTTATTTAATGATTTAAAATAGCATTTGTGGAACTTATATTACCTTTTTATAGTTTATTTTATAAAAAATGAGATTATTTTACTTATTAAATCAATAAATCAATTAAACAAAACTATAATTTTATATAATGCTTCTTTTAATTCTAATTCAATCATTTGTGGCATTTAAAAGGAAAAGTTTATTAAAAATTAAAAATAAATTAGTATACATCACTCTGTATCTAAAGGAGGTATCTAATGGTAAATTGGGGAGCAGTAGTCATAGGATTTGTTCTATCGATAATATTGTCCTGGCTATTTGGTGCAATGTTCAATGGGGGAAATTACTTTGGATTGTTTATAGCTGGACTGATTGTTGGTTTAATGGTTGGTGATGGAGCCTTAAACGGTGCATGGAATGCGGCTGTAGCCGGTGCCTTTGGAGGAATAATTGCAGCCATACTGATTGTTATTGGAGGAACACTGTTTTTAGGTATTGCTGGATTTTTAGCAGGAGCCGCAGTGGGATTAGTAGTTGTAGTAGTTGCAATAATTCAGTCTTTAATCCTCATGGGAATCGGCGGAGCCATTGGTGGCGCAATAAAAGGATAGAAAATAAATAAATGAAAGGATAAATTTACCCTTTTTTCTCTTTTTTAACAACGATTATATCTGAAATTTTAGTGGAAGGATACTGGCCATCAGGATCTTTTTCAACACTTTTTACCATGTCCCATATTGTTAAAAGTGCTACGCTTGTACCAGTCAGCGCTTCCATTTCAACACCTGTTTTTCCGAGGGAAGTTACACTAACTTCTACTTCTATAAATTCATGAGTTACGCCGAATTTTACATCAACACCAGTTATTTTAAGGGAATGGCACAATGGAATCAAATGGTGGGTTGATTTTACAGCTCCAATAGCTGCAATTTGGGCTGTCGTAAGTACATTACCTTTTTTAATTTCTTCTTTTTCTATAAGCTCAATTGTATCTTTATTTAAGTAGATTTTACCCTGTGCTACAGCAGTTCGTTTTACAACGGGTTTATCTGAAACTTCTACCATATGGACACCTTTTTCAGAAAGGTGTGTAAACGATTTATTTTCCATTTAAGTCAGCTCCTAATGAGTTATAGTTATAAACAATATATTAGTTTATGAATTTGATTAGACCTAATAAGGGATTTTAATGGTTGCATATTTCATCACATGCTTCCTTGCAGTTTTTCCCATTTTCTCTTGAAGTTCTTTATTCTGTAATATTTTATCAATTGCTTCTGCAAGTCCTACAGAATCTTCTGGGTTTACAAGTATTCCTGTTCCTTTAGTTACAATTTCCGGAATTCCTCCAACATTGGTTGCAACTACTGGCAATTTGGATGCCATTGCTTCAAGAATTACTGTAGGGCGGCCTTCAGATAATGAAGGCAGCACGAAAATATCTGCAGAAGGCATTATCTTTTCGATGTCATTTCTTGCACCAGTAAAAGTGATTCCTTTTATTTTCTCGAATTCTACAATAGCTTTAAGTTCCTCAAATAGTGGCCCATCTCCAACTATCACCATTTCTGCTTCCACATTCATGAATTCTTTTGCCTTTATAAGGTATTCAACACCTTTTTGCCACACTAAGTTACCAACAAATAGTACAACCGGTTTTTGAGGGTTTATACCCATCTCTTTCTTAAAGGTACTCATCTTATCTGGTTTGAATCGTTCAACATCTACTGCATTATATGTGACAGAAAGCTTGCTCTCAATCCCTTCAATACTTAACTTAAGGACATTCTCTTTAAGGGAATCACTTACAACGAATACATAATCCGATCTTTTTAAAATAAATTTAATCACTGATTTTAACATGGGTTTACGGGCCAGGACAAATATATCTGAGCCGTGTATCGTAATCGCTGTTTTGGTTCCGGAAAGCATACCGCAGATAACCGCTATTAATCCTGGGGGCATAACATAATGGGCATGTACGAGATCAATTTTATATTTTCTAATAATTCTAAAAAGTTTAAAAGCCGCTGATATTAAAAATAAGAATCCTCTAAGTCCCTTTATATTTAAAGTAGGGGCTGTAAAAACAGGAATGCCATTAACATCCGATATATTTTCATGGGGATATGTAAGTACATAAACTTCATCCCCTCTATTTACTAATTCTTTAGATAGAAGATATGTATATGATGAAATGCCCCCTAAATGTGGTGGAAAATGGCCAAGCATACATATCTTCATTGTATTCACCTTAATTAAAATTATATTCTTATAAATTAATATGGTCTCTAAAAGTCTATGGTCCCTTAGAAATTAATTCTATATTTTTATATATTATGCATAGTTACAGTTTATTTATAATCATGCTTTACAGTTTATTATGCATGGTTATAATCATGCTTTTAAAAGCAGTCACGCTTTGTTTAAAATTCTGCCCTTCATTGTAACGATAATTACATCAAAATCTATGTTATACTTTTCCTGACATCTCTCTTTTATAGATTTTCCTATGAGTTCAAACACAGGGGAGGTCATATTTTCTTTATCAAGAATATCTATCATGTCTTCAGTTGTTTTAGACTTAAAAATAGTCTGTATCTGTTCTTTGTCCATGCCTAAAAGTCCGCAGTATGCTGCTACTATTTCTCTTCTCCCGTCAGCAACACTGTTTTTAGTATTAAAAATCCCTGCAGCGATTTTGATTAGTTTACCTGCATGTCCAAATAATGTAATTTTGCGGGTACCTTTTTCTTCGGCTTTACTTAACATGTAACCTACAAAATTGCTCATCTGAATTATCTGATCCTTGGGAGCATCTAAAATTTTGAGTGCAAGGCGTTCTCCTATGTTACCTGGAACAAAAATAAGATCTTTATATCCTTCAGCAACTGCAACATCGATCTGGCAGGCTAATGATTCTTTATAAGCTTTAGATGACATTGGCCTTGCAATGCCTGTTGTTCCAAGAATTGAAATACCTCCAGTTATACCAAGACGAGAATTCATGGTTCTTTTTGCAATTTCTTCTCCCTTTGGGACAGATATTGTAACTTCAGCACCTTTTCCTTTAGGGAGTACTTTCTGAAGATTGGTTCTTATCATCTGTCTTGGAACAGGATTTATAGCATATTCTCCAACTGGAACCTGTAAACCAGGTTTGGTTACTTTGCCAATACCTTTTCCGCCTTTAATTTTTATTACATTATTTTCAGTTATCTTCACGTCAGCACATATCTTAAGATTAGTGGTGACATCGGGATCATTATAGGGCATTTTAATTACACATGCCCTTCCAGAATTAGAATTAATTTTCCATGAACTATTTATGTTGATTTTAAGTATTCCAAAAGGAGTTTCAATGTCTATTGTTGATGTATTATTTTCAGTTATAGTTAAAGCTGCTGCAATGGCTGCTGCTGTTGCTGCGCTTCCTGTTGTAATCCCATAAGGGGAATTTTTATTATTTTCCCCTGTGTTTCTGTTTTTAGGCTCATCACTATGAGTTGCACTGTGGATTTGCATTTTTCTAAAATTAGCTTGATTGTATTTCTTCTTTAATAGCTTTTTCTAGCTCGTCTTTTTCAGGAGCCCCTACAAATTTAACGGTACCATTTATAGCAACGGCTGGAACTGCCATTAAGCCATATTCTATTGCTTTTTCACGATTCTGCATTATATCGATTTTTTCAACTTCTATATCGTCTTGCATTTCTTTTTTTACTGCGTCAACAACTTCTATGGCCATAGGACAGTATGGGCATGAAGGAGATGTAAATACTTCTACTTTAACAG
>JAEZKE010000022.1 GCA_023436175.1 Methanobacteriota archaeon | reverse complement strand
ACTTTGGATTTTCCCACGCTGTAGAAACTGCTCATAAGCTGGCGGTTAATATTTGAAACATCGAAAGCATCTTTATCAATTATTCTGAGATTTCCAATTCCCATTCGGACAAGCATCTCTGTTGTGGCACCTCCGATCCCACCGCAGCCTATAACTGTGATTTTAGCATCTCTAAACCGTTCCTGTTCTGATTTAGTTACAACTCCCATTTGTCTGCTTACAATTTCCCAGTAAGCCATTCCTTCATATCTTTTTGGCATAATCAATCTCCGTGATACTTATTTATATATAAGATTTAACTTATCTGCCCTTATTTTTAGTTTTAAACTGACTGTTAAATTTTTATAACACATGTTATTTTTTTAATTATCTCATCATGCTATATAATTTTTTGCTGTGTTATCTAAATTTTTCTTAAAATTGTATGTATTTACAAAGTTCTGATTTAATGGATATTCAACGCTGGAAGATAAAATCACTGACTTTGATATCTGAAGTCTGGTTTCCAACGTATGAATAATAGAGTTTCATACCATTTTGGAGATCAATTTCGTTAACTCCAAATTTATTTCTTACTTCCTGGTAAAATGAGGTTTGATTGCTCATTATCCACACTATTTTGATAGTGGAGGAGTTTAACGGCACATCCAAAACATGGGATTTCGAAATATTGTAATTATGGTCCTTACCGTGCCACATTGAAACTTTGCCTTTAATTCCTGAGTTTTCATTATCAAATAGATAATAGATGTCGTAATCTGGAAGATAGTACATAGCTTTTCGCCAGTTAAAACCCTCATCTTCACGGTTAATATCTCGGATAACAATTATGGTACTTTGCGGGCTTGAGTTTGAAATATTTAATATATTTTTAATGTGTAACTGTGTGTTTTCATCGTTTGCATTGATCTTAGCGTGGTCATAAAGCAGACCTACATCTATACCAAACAAGATTTTCTGGTTTGTTCCCATTTTATCGGTAGGTGTTTCCCAGATTTGACCGTTATGAAGATCATAGGGGTATACAAAGTATAGGGTATTGGATATGACATAAATTAGCAATATAAAACCTAAAATCTGATTTATGGATATTTTAGGAAGTTTAAAATGTATATCTGATGAAATACGGATGGTAATGTAACTTAATATGATCATGACTGCCGGTAAAAAGGTCAGTAAATATCCGGGTTTTACTATATAGATAAATAAATAAAATAGGAAAGAAGGGATGATCCACAGTAAAAAGAAAATAGTTAAAGGTTTTTTAATGTAAACTATGGCTTTAGATTTTAAGTTTTCTCTGTGATAAATCAAAAAAAGCACACTAATTAAAGTGCCTATACTTGTTAGTCCTATAAGTGACCAAATGATGCAAACTCCTGTATTTAGAATTTGCTGGCTGATATTGGCACCAAATATCATGGAAGTGTAGGTTGCGGATTCAGATGTGTATCTTAAAATGTGAATATAATTTTCAAATCCTCCAGTTAGTATAACTGCAGGTAAAAGCCACAATGATACTGAAAAAATAAATGTAACTATTCCTTTAGTTATTTTGGTGTAGGGAGGCATTGCTTTCCATATGCAGAATGCCCATAATGGGAGCATAAATTCTATTATATCTGTTCTAAAGCCGCCGGATAAACCGAGTACAAATGCAGAGATATATAAAAATTTTTCATTTCCATTAAATAATTTGTAGGAAGAATAGGCTATTAGAACACCGAAAAAAGCTTCAAAAATGTATATGCTTGCAATTTCTCCATAAAACCATATAAAAGGATTGAAGATTACCATTAATGCACTTACAACGCCTATTTTTCTGGAAAATATTTCTTTAGCCATAAAATAAACCAGAATAACAGTTAAAATGCTGAAAATCATTGATAAAAATATCATGCTGGTATTTGGATCATTGAATACATAATTAACCGCTTTTCCTAAAGTTACATACAGTAAGTATCCTGGTGGATGTGGCTGTTGCTGTAGAATGTTGTAGTTTTCAAATGCCAGAGAATAATTAACTGAATCCCATTCATAGAGAAATTTACTTGTAAACGGAACTCTTGTAATGACTACTAAAAAACCTAAAATCAATGAGATTAAAAAATCTAATCTGAATTTTTGTAAGCGTGTAAATAAATTTGGCATTTAAAAACTCCTAAATTTTATTTTATGCAGCAAGTATCCAGATAATGTAATTTAAATGATTAAAGAGGCGAATAAATGAGTTATAAGTATTTATATAAACACATTTATTTTTAAATCCGTTTGAGGACATTATATGCTATTTTTGGGATTTGAAATAAGCTTTTTCCCAAATCTTTACCAATTTTTGCCGTATTTTTACCCATATTTAATAATAAAATCTTTTGAGGATTTTTAATAGAGGTTTAAATTTTTTAGCATAAACAAGACAAAAATGGGTTTAATAAATAAAAATTAAATTTTTTCCAAATGATTTTACCGATAATAAATACAGTTATAAAAACTGATAAAAATGCTATGGGTATAATATTAACCTACTGAAAATAGTTTTTTTCGCATGAAAATAATGCAATATAGTCGAATAAAAGATATGGCCAAATTAAATGCATATAAACATTTTATGGGCTATTTGAAGAGAATTTATATTTTAGATGTGTAGCAGTTGATACACAATATCCTCAATTTTTATAAAATTAGTGACCTATGAAATTGAATTTAAATTTTAATTAATAAAACTCTTCAAACACATCTTGTTCGATGAGTCTGGAATCCCTCAATTTTGAGGGATTTTAGATGGAGTAAAAAATGATTTAGATAATTAAATCTTTAGTTATAAGCTTACTAATTTAATACTCTGTAGTTTTTAAACACGTTCATATATGGTGTTACGTTCTACAGGTATACGTCCTATAGCTTCTATAATTTCAATCATCCGCTCTCTGGGCAAGTAATCTCCATCGGATGCACCGGCAGCTATTGATATTTTATCTTCCATCATGGTACCTCCTAAATCATTTGCACCGCAGCAGAGAGCTATCTGTGACGTTCTGATTCCTAATTTTATCCATGAAACCTGGATGTTAGGCATATCTTTACCGAAAAGTATCCTTGCAATGGCGTGCATCTTTAGATCTTCCATTCCACTAGCACCTTCTGATATTTGGCCCAGTTCGTTGTTTTGATTTAAGAAGGTCATTGGAACGAGTTCTGTAAAGCCTCCTGTTTCACGCTGTATATCTCTAAGTATCATCATGTGATCTATACGGTCTTCCCATGTTTCCACGCTGCCGTACATAATGGTAGATGTGGTTGGAATCCCTAAACTATGAGCTTCTTTAATTATGCTTACCCATTCATCTGTTGTGACTTTTTTGGGACATATTTGTTCTCTAACAGAATCTACAAGGATTTCTGCAGATGCACCTGTCATGGTGTCCATCCCTGCCTTTTTAAGGGCCTTTAAAGCATCATATGTGCTCATTTCTGATGATTTTGCGGTCTGATAAATTTCTACAGGGGACAATGCGTGGAGACAGATATCATATTCGGACTTGATCTCACTGATAAGATCACAGTAATAGTCCACTGTCATGTGGGGCATAATACCGCCGAATAAGCAGATTTCAGTGGCGTTTATTTCTTTTGCTTCTTTAATACTTTCCATTACTTCTTCGGTTGTCATTTCATATCCAACATGGTCTCTAAAAGAGCAAAAAGCACATCCAATCATGCAGTGATCTGTAATATCTATGGCTTTGTTGGCAACGAAAGTGACTTCATCACCTACAAGTTCCTGGCGCAACCTGTCAGCAGTATCAAATAACTGGAATGGATTTGAATCTACAAGCTTTAAAGCGTCTTCTTTTGTAATTTTTCCGGCAAGTGAGCGTTCATATATGTCTTCCATCATTAAATCCACCTATTTTCCCATTTTTCCCTATTATTCCTGAAATTAATCTTATTTTAAACGGGTTTATATCATGTGATTATTGTTTATAAATATTGTTTTGTCAAAAAATTATGCGCGTGCTTATCTTTATAAAATATATTTATTTTAAATAAGTAAAAAATTAGGGTACATGGTTAAAATTTTAAGATTTCACCATGATTTTATTAGTTTTAAATTTAACCAAGACCTACGGCAGTTTCTTCGTAAGGCTGGATGATTACAAAACCATTACCTCTAAATGCCATCTGGAAGGTTTCGCCGCTGCTTCTACCGAGTAATGTACCTAAATTCACATCTGTTTTGTAGTCAATGGATAATCCGTCAGACCATGCTACAGTTGCGTTTGGATCAGTATACACTGGCCTGTCAGGAGTTACTGCAAGCGTTATTGGGGTATAATGGGTTGTTATGGCTATCATTCCATATCCCTGGAGTCTTATGTTGAACATTCCTCCAGACATTGAACCGGCACCTGACATCATTTTTATATCCCAATCGATGTTTTCTTCAAATGCAAGGATATCATTTCCATTTACATATAATCTGTTGCCTTCAAGGTTTAGAATGGTCACTCTTTTACCGTCATCGGCGAGAAATACATTTCCATATCCTGATGCTGACATGAGCTTACTGCTTTCACCGCTAACTTTTTTCATTATGAATTTATCGATACCGCCTTCAAGGGAACTCTGCTTTTTAAATTTTACTTCACCAGTGTAAGCTACCATGGATCCTAATTTTGCCCAAACCTTACCATCAAGATTAACATCAAGCAGGTAATCATTTTCAAGTTCGAATACTTCATTGCCTCCAAATTTTTCAGCAGTTCTGTCTAAAAACGCTTGAACTGAGTATTTGCTTGTATAATTAGTGGGTTCTTCGACTTTTATGTTTACTTCATTTTCTGGAATGGCTTCTGTTTTTCCGCCGCAATCTGGGCAAAAATTAGCTTCTCCAACTATTACGTCACATTCTGGGCAGTATTTTTCGGATGAAACTTCTGCAGGTGCTTCTTCAGCAACTAAAACTTCTTTTACCTTGCTACCGCACTGGGGGCAAAATTTAGCTTCCCCAATATCTTCTCCACAATTTGAACAATTCACATAACCACCTTTCCTTTTTAGTTAGTGCTAACTGGTGATTAATTGATTAAAGTCCTATATAAATCAGTGCTTTTTCTAAATTCAGAAATTAACTTTTTTGATACGATGAATGATTTTTATTTTAAAATCGCAAACTTTATATGTCTAAATATATAATATCTCGATATATCGAAAATTGATATATCGAAAAAGAATATATCAGAAAATGATATAGGTGGGATCATGAAAATAGTTAAAAGCTTAAAATATTATTTTTCTGACAAGAGAAACAGAATAGTTCACGCTGCTGCTGGTATTTCAGCAATGGTCGCTACTTTATTTAATGTCATTGGCCCATATGATCGCTTAGTTTTCTTTGCAGCAGCAATAGGATTTAATTTAATTAGAATGAGATATTTGGCATAATTTTTATTTTTAATTTGTTTTAGATTAATATTTCTATGTGTTTAAAATAAAAATAAATGTTTATAGTTTTCAATGATTTACTTCTGCTGAATAAACACTGATATCTACTTCTCCTGCTAAATTATCTTTAACAGCAATGTTAAATGCTTTGAAATGTTCTGTTTGCATATGTGATCCTAATGCATCCTGATTTTCCCATTGTTCCAACATTAATAAGATATTCTCATCTTCAGTGCTTGCATATAAACTGTAACTGATGCAACCTGGGTCTAACCGGCTGTATTCAATTAAATTTTGTGCTTTTGATATAATTTTATCTTTTTTACTTGATTTGGCGGTTATTTTAGCTGTTACAATGATCATATATTTCATCTCTTTTAACCTATTTAAAGACGTTATGTCTTAAATTAGACCACTGAGAAACCACCATCTACAAAAATTGTCTGTCCAGTTATGTAGGATGATGCATCTGATGACAGAAATATAATTGGCCCGTTTAATTCTCCTTTTTTAGCTGGACGATTGAGTGGTACTACATTGCTGTATCTTTCCAGGAATTCTTCAGATTTGAAAAGAGTATTTGATGTCATTTCGGATTCAAAAAGAGCAGGGGCGACAGCATTTACTGTAATTCCATATTTACCATATGAACATGCCATGCCCATTGTTAAACCCCGAACAGCTGCTTTTGATGCATTATAAACGTGTCGTATGAACATTTCACTTTTATCACCGGCAATAGAGTTAATAGAACTTGTATTCACAATTTTTCCATAGTTATTTTCCATCATGTGTGGAAGGACATATTTTGAAACCAGAAAGATGCCTTTTACATTTACATCCATGCCTTTATCCCAGTCTTCAACGCTTAGACTATGGACTCCTCCACGAACTGCAATACCTGCATTGTTTAAGAGAATATCTATCTTCCCAAAATGTTTGATTACTTCATCAATTGCGTTTTTGACGCTTTCTTCATCGGCCACGTCACATTGAACAGCGAGAGTTTTTACTCCGGTTGATTCAAGTTCTCCTGCTAAAGAGTCTAATTTTTCTTTTCTCCTAGCTAAAAGAGCTACATCAGCACCTTCTTGTGCGTATGCTCTTGCTGCGTCTGCTCCCAGACCACCTGAAGCACCTGTAACAACTGCTACTTTTCCTTTCAAGTCGAAATAATTTTTCATTTTATTTCCTCCTGTGTTGAATTCCTACACAAAAGTAATTATTTCTTTTTTATATTATAATTAACTAAATAAGTTAAAATGAGTATTATAGTTAAATTAATCTATTAAAACACATTTTAAAACATAATATGTTATAAATATCATTAATTTTACATATTTATTGCATTATGTTCATTATTTGATTAATAAAATGCTCAAATTGTAAAATAATTTTTTTTAAATGATAAATAAAATATAAAACCTATAGTTATTCAATTAATATTTTATCTCTGCTGAATAAACACTGATGTTCATTGGTTCTGCTAAAATATCTTCAATAGCTTTACCAAATGCTTTGAAATGTTCTGTTTGCATATGTGACTGTAAGACTTCTAAATTTGCCCATTGTTCTAACATCAACAAAAGGTTATTATCTTCAGTGCTTGCATATAGATTGTAATTAACACAACCTGATTCTAAACGACTTGAATCAAGTAGATCTTTCGATTTTGCGATAATATTGTCTTTTTCACCTGGTTTAGCTCTTATTTTAGCAGTTACCATGATCATATTCTTATCCTCCGTTAAAGAATTTTTTCTATTCGATATTTCAAAAATCCTTTGTTAATTTAATTATAATGGGATCCTCATATATAAACATAGCGAATGTTCTCTCTGTAATCGAATTATAAATATCAAGTGGTAAATGTTTTAAATCTTAGGTGTAATATGGTTAAAAACATCGTTAAAAGACTTTTAGAGAAATTAAAAACGAGTTAAGTATTAGTAAGGCTTAATTATTTTTTCATAAAACTCCATAACTGATCTATATTTGATTCCATTCTTTTTTCTAAGGGCATTTCAGGCATTCCTATCCACATCAAGACTGTTCCTACCATAATGGTTTGGATAGTTAACGAAAGTTCAGTAGAGTCAAGATCATTTCTTATTAGGCCTTGAGCCATACCATCGTCTATTACTTCTTTGATAAATTCATGGAGATCGTAGTAAAAATCTGTGTAGTGCTTACTTATGATATCATATTTTTGAACACCTTCAAAAAGCAGCAGGTGTAATGTCCTGTAATCTATTTTCTCAGCACTTTCACATAACTGTGTGGTTTCGTTGATGGTTGAATCATCTCCAACGATTAAAAGTATCACAGCTTTTAATTTTTCTTTAGGTGTGCCCTCACATTTCCTCATTTGTTCTATGATTGAGCTGAAATAGTTAAATATGTATTTATTGATTACTTCAACGAGTAGCGTGTCTTTACTATTAAAGTGGTAGTAGAATCCTCCGGTAGTTATGTCTGATTCTCTTATAATCTCATTTAAAGAAACATCAGCAAATCCGTTTTTTAGAAATAGCTTAAAAGCTGTTTCCATGATTCTAACTTTTGTATCCATGTACATCATTCTTTTCAATTATTATGGCACTGCAAGATCCACAGATCGCCCTATTATCAAAATTTAATAACATTATAGAGTAGCATTGATCATATTAATATATTTTCCTTTTTCAATGTTTACTTCTGGAGATATCTTTACTATTTGCAGGCAATATAAAATCATATGTGGGGATTATATTAATTTATAATATGTTTTAATCTTTTTTTTAAATTTTAATGGGACTAAAAGGTATTTTATTCATTAAAGAGTATATTTAAAAGATTAAATGGCATAATTCCCAATTATTTTGATTAAATAAGTTATAAACGCTCTATTCGGATAAATTACAAAGAGAACACTATATTTAAATATGAATGATTAATCGTTACAGACCAAGTATTCGGTATGTTTATATAATAGAACTGATAATCCTTACTTCAAGAGTTAAACGAGGTGAACAAAATGAAAGGATTTGCTATGAAAAAAATCGGTGAAATTGGATGGATAGAAAAAGATAGACCAAAATGCGGCCCAAGAGATGCTATTGTTAGGCCAACATGTCTAGCACCATGTACTTCTGATGTTCACACTGTCTGGGAAGGGGCAATAGGTGATAGGCACAATATGATTTTAGGGCACGAAGCTGTAGGGGTAGTGGACGAAGTGGGAACTGAAGTCAAAGACTTCAAACCTGGTGATAAAGTAATTGTACCTGCCATAACTCCAGATTGGGATTCAGAAGCAGTACAACGTGGTTTCCCTTCACAAACAGGGGGAGCATGTGGGGGCTGGAAATATTCTAACTTCAAAGACGGTGTATTCGGTGAATTTTTCCATGTTAATCTTGCAGATAACAACCTGGCACATTTACCAGAAGGAATGTCCCAGGAAGCTGCTGTTATGATCACAGATATGATGAGTACAGGTTTTATGGGCGCTGAAAACGCTGGAATTGAACTTGGAAGTACTGTAGCTGTTCTTGGTATCGGTGCAGTTGGGCTCTGTGGTATAGCTGGTGCAAAACTGAGGGGTGCTGGAAGAATATTTGCAGTCGGTACCAGACCCGTATCTGTTGAAGTAGCTAAAAAATACGGTGCTACAGATATAATTAGCTACAAAGATGGAGATACTGCAGAACAGATTCTTGATGCAACCGATGGAGAAGGTGTTGATGCAGTAATCATATCTGGTGGTGGTCCAGATATTTTAATAGATGCATGTAAAATGGCCAAAGCAGGATCAAAAATTTCTAACAACAACTACTTTGGTAAAGGAGAAGGAGAAAAAGATACTCTGCCATTATGCCGTGTAGGCTGGGGATTCGGTATGGCAGACAAAGACATAATCACTGGTCTTTGCCCTGGTGGAAGGGTTAGAATGGAAAGACTGGCAGATCTTGTAACATACGGACGTATGGACCCTGAGTTACTGGTAACCCATAAATTTAAAGGCTTCGATAAAATAGAAGATGCTCTCCTCCTGATGAAAGAGAAACCTAGGGACTTAATTAAACCAGTCGTCCTTATAGAATAAATAAACAACTTAATTTTTTCTATTTTTTAAAAATTTAATTGGTGATAATATGAAAATGGCAATAATTGGTGGAACAGGTGGACAAGGATTGGGAATAGCCATACGTTTCGTGCAAGCTGGAGAAGATGTTATAATTGGTTCAAGAACAGCTGAAAAAGCTGAAGCAGCTGTAGGTAAGGTAAAAGACCTTTTAGGTGATGTGGATAATATTGAAGCTGCTGAGAATGCTGATGCTGCAGCAAAAGCTGAATTATTGGTTTTAACCGTACCATTAGCTGCTCAAAAATCAACTTTACGCTCTATTAAAGAGGGGGCAAGCGGTAAAATATTATTAGATGCTACAGGGCCTCTTGAATCAGCCATAGGTGGATCTCCTATCGAATATGTTGACCTATGGGATGGTGCAGCAGCAGAAAGATCAGCTAAAATCTTAAAAGACACTCATGTAATATGCGCCTTTAACAACATCAGTTCTGCAGCTTTAATGAACTTTAATGAACCAATTGACTGTGATTGTCTCATTTCTGGTGATGATGCAAATTCTAAGGCTGTCGCAGCTGAACTAATTGAAAAAATTCCAGGGGTCAATGTCATTGACTGTGGACCCTTAGAACGAGCTAAAATCATAGAAAAGATCACTCCTCTCTTAATTGGTTTAAACATAAGAAACAAAACCCAATTTGGAGGAATCAGGATCACAGGTTTACCTGCAAAATAAAATACAAATCATTACTTCACTAAAAGGGGATAAAAATGATGAAATTGGAGGATAAGGTAGTAATTGTTAATGGTGCGAGCTCAGGAATACGAAATGAAGTTGCCAAACTTTTTGCAAAGGAAGGTGCATCAGTTGTTGTAGTTTTAGGAGCAGATGAAAAACTGGGAGATGATATCAATCAGATTGACGACGGCAAAAAAATTATATCTGTTCCTGCAGGCGATAACGGTGAAGATATCCAAAGTGCAATCAATGCTGCTGTAAATGAGTTTGGAAAATTGGATATAATACTTAATTGTGCAGGGATAGCAGACATCATAACTCCAGTTTTGGATATTGGGGAAGGAATTTGGGAAATAGATTTTAGTGTTGATGTAACAGGAGCCATTTAAAAAGGCTATTTAAGAAATCAATAGTTAAATTATAATAGTATAAACAGTAAACAGGGCATCTAAATCATCTTCGTTCAATATCGCCTCCAGATGCCCTATTTTTTTTAATCAAATGATAATATTTGAAATGTATAATGTACTACGGAACTCATGAATTAAGAAATTCAAATGCCGTATAATACCTAGTTATTATAATCACACAAGGAAACTAATTCTATCAACTATATTATTGAAGTGATTTTAATGTTAAGTGATCTGCAGGAAATCGAGCGGCTTAAAAAGGAAAAAAATGCAATAATACTGGCTCACAATTACCAAACTGGTGATATACAGGAAATTGCAGATTTTATAGGAGATTCACTCGAGCTCTGTATAAAAGCATCAGAAATAGATGAATCTGATATTGTAGTTTTCTGTGGGGTCGATTTTATGGCAGAAACTGCAGCAATACTAAACCCCAATAAGAAAATATTGATTCCAGATACCCAAGCAAAATGTCCTATGGCTTACATGCTTACTGCAGAAGAGGTTCAAAAGTTTAAAAAAATGTATCCGGATACAGCTGTGGTGCTTTATGTTAACACTTTGGCTGAGGCTAAGGCAGAAGCCGAAATTTTGTGTACTTCTTCAAATGCAGTTAAAGTAGTGGAAAGCATTCCCCAAAAGAAAATACTCTTTGGTCCAGATAAAAATTTAGCCTGGTATGTCTCTAAAAATGTAAATAAAGAGATTATACCAATACCTGCACATGGATACTGTTATGTCCATAAACTGTTTGATTTAGGAGATTTACATTTTTTAAGAAGTAGATATCATGATGCAGAGATACTGGTCCATCCAGAATGCAATCCTGAGGTGCAAAATTTTGCAGATAATGTTTTAAGCACTGGAGGCATGATTCACCACGTAGCCAGGTCACCTAAAAAAACATTTATCATAGGTACTGAAGTGGACATGGTCACCCGCTTAAAACGAGAAAATCCTGATAAAACATTCATACCTGCATTAAGTAAGGCAATTTGTAAGAATATGAAGTTATATACAGTTAAAAATATTAAAAACTGCCTTTTAAATGAAAAATTCGAAGTTAAAGTTGATAATAATACCGCAAAAAAGGCAAAAGTAGCAATTAAGAAGATGATTGAAGTTTCTAAAAATTAAATTGAAGGTGCATCGAATGAATGAAACAGCTCTCAATGAGGCCTTAGAAATAGAAGAAAGTGAAGATTTGTATTTAGAATCTAATTTGGAAGATTTAACTAAGGACTACTCGTGTGATGTTATGGTTGCAGGGATTATTGGATGTGGTGCCATAGCGAGTATAATAACTGATTTTGCCGCAAATGGGAAGTTGGGCGCTGATTTAAAATTTTTTTATGATATGGATATGGAAAGGGCTGAAAACATGGCATCTAGAGTAGATGGAGTTGTAGTCCCTGATGTAAATGATATGGTAAATAATGTGGATATAGTAATTGAAGCTGCATCTCAGGATGCAGTGATAAAAATTGTTCCACAAGTCCTTAAAAAGGGAAAAGATGTTATTATCATGAGCATGGGAGCTTTAATAGATCCAGATCTTAGAAATCATTTGGAAAAGATAGCTGAGGAAAATAATTCCAGAATATACACGCCTTCGGGGGCTGTTGTTGGGTTAGATGGTATTAAAGCAGCTTCTATTGGGGAGATCAATGAAGTGAGTTTAGTTACCCGCAAATCTCCTGAATCACTGGGAATCTCAGTAGATATTGAAACAGTGTTATATGAAGGTAAAGCGGGAGATGCAGTACGTAAATTCCCTGCAAACATTAATGTGGCCGCTGCATTAAGTATTGTATATGGTAAAGAAGTGGATGTGAAAATTATAGCTGACCCTAACGTGAGCCGCAACTGCCATGAAGTCTGCGTGGCAGGTGATTTTGGCGAGTTTCGAACCATTACTGAGAATGAGACCTGTGCCACAAACCCAAAAACAAGCATTTTAGCGGCGTATTCTGCGGTTAAACTCCTTAAAAATTTAAATGAGAACTTAAGAATTGGAATATAATTGAATTTTGGTTTTTGAATGTTGGGGATATGTCTCAACTTATTTTAACAGAATATTCGGTAGATTTGCATATTTAGTATAAATAGTACTATTGGTTTTTTTTGAATTAATTTGGCATATTTTAAGTATAATCTGTTTTACTTTTATTCATGGAATCCTATTTCCGGTAGTCTTCAGAATCTCGTGGGATTCAATAAGTTTAAATAATTGATTGGATGATTTTCATGTAATATTATAATAAATTAAAAAAAATATTTGATTCAACAGCATCAATTGACAGTATTATTACATTATAAGTAATTTGATGTGAAGAAAAATGTTGTTATATTACATGGATGTGTCAAAACTTGACTTTAACAGAATGAAGAGTTCTGTATCCAATACAAGAATAAAAAAATCCAGTAAATATTTCCATAGAAAAGATAAAAATTTGTCTGTTGGGGTGGAAGTCCTATTAAACCATACTTTAGATGAAATTGGCATCAATAATCCTGTATTTGATGCAGATGAATATGGTAAACCCTACTTGAAAAATTATTCTGATGTATATTTTAATCTTTCACATTCTGAAAAATATGTGGCATGTGCAGTTTCTGATTCTCCAGTTGGTGTTGACATTGAATATATTCAAGATATTGATTTGAATCTGGCGAAGCATTTTTTTTACGGCACTGAATACGAGTATGTTTTAAATAGTAACAACCAAAAGAAAGCTTTTTTTGAATTATGGGTATTGAAAGAGAGTTATATGAAAATGACAGGCTTAGGATTTAGGCTTGCCCTTGACGAATTTTGTATAGAAATCAATGATGAAATAAAATTAATACACAGGAAAAATGCTGGCAAATTTGGACTGTGGAACGTTTGTGGGGGAGAATATATGCTTGGTGTATGCTCACAAAGCAGGATCACCGAACCTACTCTAATAAACTTACAAGATATTGAAATTGAACAGGATTAAAACACTGAAGGGGTGGATATTTATGGACTGCTTTGATCTATCAAATGCACAAAAAAGGACCATTATAACTGAGATTAGTAAACCAGGTAATGAAGCGTATATTCTTTCATTTAAATCTAGATTTTCACTGGAAGATGAAGGCCATCTTAAAAAAGCTTTAGGTATTTTAATAAGCGGAAATCTTCATTTACGTATGAAAAAGGACGAAAATATGAATTTCAGGCAGTACTATGCCTCTGAAGAAGATGGTTTATTTTCATATGTGGACATGTCAGATAAAAGTGAAGATGAAATTAACGCATTTATCGATGAATTTGTGCAGGAACCATTTAAAGAAATCTTTGATGCACCCCTCTATCAATTTACACTCCTGAAAACAGAAAAAGAATTGGCTGTGCTGGGCCGTACCCACCATATTATCATGGATGGGAGTTCTGTAAGTATTTTTGCAAAAAACCTGAAAGATTGTGTCCTGGCATTGAAAAAAGGAGAGGAATATCAACCGTCTAATGTTTCATATGAGGAGTACGTTAAAAAAGAAAAAGAATATCTCTCAAGCGAACAGGCAAAAGAAGATGAAGAATTCTGGCTCTCTAATTTGGATGGATATTCCAAAGATTGGTATTCATCAGATGATCTCGGCATCAACAGGAATTATTTTTATTTAGATCCACAATTGACAGAAAAATTAAAAGAATTATCGGTAGTTGACGGTGTAAGGATATCTCCATTTGTACTTGCGTTATCTGCTGTATCGTTATACTTTGCAAAAAGTACATGCAGCGAGGAAATGGTCTGGAACAGCGTATACCACGGTAGAGATTTTGGAGAAGAAATAAATGACATGTTAGGCATGTTTGTAAACATGATGCCCCTTAAACTGGATTATAACAAAAACAGGACGTTTAAAGAGGTTTTATTGTACACAAAATCTGTCCTTAAAAATGGATTGACACATGGAAAATTATCTTTCAATATGTACGGTCCAAAATTACAGCAAAATGGTATAGATCCTGCAATGTTATCTATGTATTCTATAGTGTCAAATTCAACTGATTCAAATGTAGAATATCTTTTTAATAATTCTAAAAGTGAATTTCCTTTCCATATCCGGGTGAACCCGTCATTAAAGGATAAAGACGGATTACAGCTTTTGGAAATTGAATACAATAAAGACTGTTTTTCTGATGCACAAATCGCACATATGGTAGAAAATATAAACTCTTTGCTTTGTGATATCTCAGATAATCCAGATAAGGCTTGTGATGAATTTGAAATAGAAACAAATGAATTCTACGAAGCTGAAAGATATTTCAAAAATATGATGAACGATGGTGCAACTGTCATATCACCTGATATTAATAGTAAAGAAGAAGATGGATCTTTAAAAGAAAGCTTCATTTTACTAAATAAGTCAAATATTGAAGAATATTGTATAGCTAATGGAATTAGTTTTAACAGCCTGTTTTTAGCAGCTACCCTATTTGCTTTGGGCAAATTTGTATTCAGTAAAGATATTTTAATTTCTATTGTTTCTAATTACCTCCATATAGGTCAGGAACTGCCTTTTGCTGTAAATATTGATACAGACAAAACTGCAAAGGATTACTTAAAAGATATACAAAACTCCCTTCTTGAAGTTGTAAAATATGATTATTATCCCTTTACAAGGATTTCAAGCAAAATTTATGTTCTCCCTGAATTTTTATATGTATTTGGACTTACAGGCAGTATAAACGAGGGAAATTTAGAACTGCCTAAACTGACAGTTTCTATTGAAGATAACCCCAATGAATTTAAAATAATTTCTCACTACAATGACGCTCTCTACAGTGAAGATGTAATTGAAACATTTATAGGGAGCGTTAAAGTCATTGTAACGAAGCTAACACAAAATCCACACGCATTGCTTAAAGATATTTCTATTTTACCAGAAGATGAAAAAGAAAAGGACTTCAGGATAAACAGGGTTGAGGAACCATTACTAAATAAACTCTTTGAAAAACAGGTAGAAGAAAGCAGGGATAAAATTGCTTTAATTGCTGAAGATGGTGAATTTACTTATGATGAATTAAACAGAAAAGCCAACCGTATAGCAAATGCATTGATTAAGCGGGGAGTCAACGTTGAAGATAGAATAATGTTTATGCTAAAACGTGACAGCTGCCTAATTGCTACTATGCTAGGTATTGTTAAAGCGGGCTGTGCTTTTATTCCTGTTGACCCTGAATACCCTGAAGAAAGAATAAATCAGGTTCTGGGAGATAGTGATGCAAAATATATTGTAACTAAAGCAGATTTACCTAATGCATTAGATGTGGATGAATTACTTTTAGAAGATAATGAAGAAAACCCAAATCCGGAATTAACCCATGAAAATCTATGTTATCTAATTTATACTTCTGGTTCTACAGGAAAACCTAAAGGTGTAATGCTAACTCATGGGGGTATCACTAATTATGTTTCTCCAGACCCGCAGAATATTCCTATACATGCTCTTGTGACCAAAGCAAGTAAAATGATATCTATATCAACTGTATCATTTATTGTATTCCTGCGCGAGACCTTCGCAACGATTATGAACGGGATACCTGTTGTACTTGCAAATGAGGAGCAGGCAATAAACCCTATAGAACTTTCAAAATTATTTAAAGAAACAGGGGCAGACGCGTTTGGCGGAACACCGACCCGGTTATTACAGTACTTAGAACTTGAAGAAATACAGAAAACAGTACCTAAATGTAATGTTATAATTGTAGGGGGTGAAACATTCCCTCCACAGCTTTACAACGTACTTTCAAAATACACCGACGCTGAAATTTACAATTCCTACGGCCCAACTGAAATTACAATTGCATCACACGGAAAACTCATAACCAGTGACGATATATCTGCTGGTGAAACTCTTTTGAACGTCACTGATAAAATTATGGACATGGATGCGAATCCTTTGCCTTATAATGTTGTGGGTGAACTATATGTGGCTGGTGCAGGAGTTGCCAGAGGTTACTGGAATAATGAGGAACTCACTAAAGAGAGGTTTGTCATGCACAACGGCCTCCGCTATTACAACACTGGGGACCTGGCAAAAAGGGACAGCACTGGGGAATTATACGTTTTAGGCAGAATGGATAACCAGATTAAGCTTAGAGGTTTAAGGATCGAACTCGGCGAGATTGAAAATGCAATTAGGGAATGTAATGGGATTAAAGCCGCATTTGCGCTGATCAAGACAGTGCATGATAATGAACATTTATGTGCCTACTTTACCGAGGATCATGAAGTTGATGTCAGTGATTTAAGAAATACACTTGTGAACAAATTGCCAGCTTACATGGTCCCATCTTATTTTATTCGAATGGACAGCTTCCCTATGACTCCTAATGGGAAAACCGATTTAAAGAACTTCCCAGATCCTGAAGAGGATCATTCTGGGCTTGATGAGGTCATAGCCCCTGAAACTGATTTAGAAAAGGACATTTTTGATATGTGCTCAGAAATTCTGGATACAACTGATTTTGGTGTAATAACTGATTTGTTCCAGTTAGGCCTTACTTCATTATCTGTTCTTAAGTTAGTGGCCAAAATTTCACAGAAATTTGGAGTTACAGTAAACGTAACCAATATAATGAGGGCTAAAACTATACGTGAGATAACAAAGGAAGTTTCATCCTCATCGGCTGTTGAAGAGAAACACTACAAAAAACAGAAGTTTTATCCTTTAACGCAGAATCAGTTAGGTGTATACTTTGACTGTGCTAAAAATCCTGAAAAATTAACCTACAACCTGCCTAAATGCACACGTTTTGGAAATGATATCGACCCTGAAAGACTTAAAACTGCTTTGTTAGGCGTTATTGAGAAACATTCCTACATTAAAACAAGGTTTGTTATGCGAGACGGTGAAATCTACCAGGAGCGGCGTGATGACCTGTATGTGGATATAAACATTTATGAAGGAACAGTTGATGATAAAGTTAAAAATGAATTTATAAAGCCGTTCTCTTTGTATGACGGGCCTTTATTCAGGTTTGAAATCTATAAAAATCCCGACGAAACCTGCCTGTTGGCGGATTTCCATCACATAATCGTAGATGGTACTTCATTGAATATTTTATTCAATGATCTTGGAACAATATACGACGGCGGAGTTGTAGATGAAGAAAAATACGACGGATTTGATTTGAGTTTAGATGAACTTGAATTAGAGAAAAGCCAGTTATACAGGGATGCAGAATCCTATTTTGAAAATAAGGTAGCTGATTTTGACAGTGCAACAGTCATTTCTCCAGACTGCAGTGGAAAAGAAGAAGAGGGCCAATTAGGAGAGATTAGCGTTTCTTTAAATAAATCACCAATTGAAAAATTCTGTAAAGATAATGCAATTACTCCTAACAACCTATTTTTAGCAGCAACTGCATTTACACTCAGTAAATTTGTTTATAACAAAGACATTTTGATTTCCACAATTTCAAATGGTAGAAGCAATCCTCAGTTCCAAAATAGCATTGCCATGATGGTAAAAACGCTGCCTATTGCTTTAAATATAAACAGTGATTTATCGGCGGCAGATTATTTTGATCATGTGGAAAATGTATGGTTAGATGTGTTGAAATATGACTGTTATCCGTTTACAAAGATTTCTGATAAATATGATATGCTTCCCGAGTTCTTTTACGCGTATCATGGAAAAATCATTGAAGATATCAGGATAAATAACAGTACTGTAGAACGTGAAAGCCTTGAATACGAAGCACTGAAATTTAAATTAAGTGTTAATGTTGTAGATACTGGTGATAGCTTTAATATGTTTTCACAGTACAATGACGCGCTTTACAGTGAAAATCTTATGGAAACGTTCATGCAGAGTATTAGTATTGTTTTAGATAAATTAATGAAGAATTCTAATGCCTTACTGAAAGATATCTCAATTATAGCCGAAGAAAACAATGAAGAATTCAGGATAGATTCTGTGGAAGAGCCGTTACTGAATAAGCTTTTTGAAAAGCAGGTGGAATTAAGTAAGGATAAAACTGCTTTAATTGCTGAAGACGGTGAATTTACTTATGATGACTTAAATAAGAAAGCTAACCGTATAGCTAACGCATTGATTAAAAGAGGGGTTGAGGTTGAAGATAGAATCATGTTCATGCTAAAACGTGACAGCCGTTTAATTGCTACTATGCTCGGTATTGTAAAAGCAGGTTGTGCATTTATCCCTGTTGACCCTGAATACCCTGAAGAAAGAATAAATCATGTTTTGCATGACAGCAGTGCAAAATATATTGTAACTAAAGCTGATTTGCCTAATGCATTGGATGTGGATGAATTACTTTTAGAAGAGAACGAAGAAAATCCACATCCTGAATTAACCCCTGAAAACCTGTGCTATCTCATTTATACCTCTGGTTCTACAGGTTTACCTAAAGGAGTTATGTTAAAACATGGAAATATAACCAATCTTATTTCAAATCATCCAGATAACCAGTTTGTTTTAGATATAACCAGCCGAGCCAATACTTCATTATCAATAATAACTGTATCTTTCGATCCGTTTATACAGGAAAGCTTTATGTCACTTACAAATGGAATGACTTTTATCTTAGCCAATGATGAACAGACAAAGAACCCTTCGGAGCTTGCTAAGTTATTTGAAAAAACTAAAGCAGAACTGGTCACTATAACTCCTTCCAGACTATTACAGTATTTAGAACTTGAAGATATACAAAAGGCAATGCGCTATTGTAAGGCAGTTATTGTGGGGGGAGAGGCATTTCCTCTACAACTTTTGAACGCCCTTTCAAAATATGATAATTTGGCTGTATTTAATGAGTACGGACCAACTGAAACTACAGTTGGATGCAACGCAAAAATCATTTATGATGAGGATATCAATGTGGGTAAACCTCTATTCAATGTGGTTGAAAAGATCATGGATATGGATGGCAACCCTTTACCTCCCGGCGTTATGGGTGAATTATATATAGGCGGCGCAGGAGTTGGCAGGGGCTACTGGAATAGGGATGAGCTGAATAGTGAAAGATTTATCGAAATTGAAGGGGTACCTTACTATAAATCTGGAGATTTTGCTAAATTGGAGAAAAATGGAGAAGTATCTATCTTGGGCCGTTTAGATAATCAAATTAAACTTCGAGGCCTCAGAATTGAAATCGGTGAAATTGAAAATGCAATTTCAGGATACGATGGCATTAAATCTGTGGCAGTAGCTGTAAAAAAAGTGCATTCTAACGACCATTTATGCGCTTACTTCTCAGCTGACTGTGAAATTGACAGTGATGATTTAAAAGCGGAATTAAAGAAAAAATTGACCAAGTATATGGTTCCAACAGTGTTTATGCAGCTTGATGAACTACCTCAAACCCTCAATGGTAAAATTGATTTAAAATCACTTCCAGAACCTGTCCTTGCGGAAAGAGAATATGCTGCACCTGAAAATGATATTGAAAAGTTCTTTGCAGAAACATTTGCAGAGATATTGGGTTTGTCTCAAATAGGGGCAACTGATGATTTCTTCGAATTAGGCGGTACATCTCTTTTGGTGACTAAGATTACCCTTGAAGCCATGAATAATGGATATGAAATAAAGTATGGGGATGTATTTGCACATCCAACTCCCCATGAATTAGCTAATTTCATAACTGGTGCAGAAAAATCTGTAAAAGCGGAGGAAGAGTACTCATATGGTGCTATTAATGAGGTTTTGAGGAAAAATACCATTGATAATTTCGTAAATGGGGAAAAAGAAGAGTTAGGAAATGTTTTACTTACAGGTGCCACTGGATTTTTAGGAATACATATTCTGCGCGATTTCTTAGAAAACGAAGAAGGTTCTATTTATTGTATGCTTAGAAAAGGGAGACGTACAAGCCCTGAGGAACGTCTAAAAGCGCTTCTGTTCTATTATTTCAGTGAAAGCTATGATGATTTGTTTGACTCAAGGATTCATATAATCGAAGGAGATATTACAAGTAAATCTGACTTTAAAAAATCTTTAGCACTTCCAGTAGATACAGTAGTTAATTGCGCTGCAAATGTGAAGCATTTTGCTTCAGGAACTCAAATAGAAGATATTAACATAGGCGGGGTTGTTAATGGAGTTGAATTTTGCCTGGAAAAAGGCTGTAGATATGTACAGGTTTCGACAACAAGCGTTGCTGGAGAAAGTGTAGATAATATCCCTCCAGTAGATACTATATTTGATGAACAAACGTTATATGTTGGTCAGGCACTGGATAATAAGTATCTAAGCAGTAAATTTATAGCTGAGCGTGTTGTACTTGAAGCAGTTACAAAAGGGCTGAAGGGTAAGATCATGCGTGTTGGTAACTTGATGGCAAGGCACTCTGACAGCGAATTTCAGATTAACTTTGAAACCAATGGATTTATAAATCGTTTAAAAGCGTATGGTGCCATTAAAAAAATACCTTACTCAGTTTTAGGGGGAGAAACTGAGCTCACACCAATAGATAGTGTTGCGAGGGCGATTTTAACCCTTTCAAGGACCCCTAAAGAGTGCGTTATATTTCATGCTTACAATAATCATAAGATCTACATTGCAGACATTATAGAAATCATGAATTCAATTGGGCTGAACATTTCAGGCACCGAAGAAGAAGAATTTAAAACTGCTTTTGCCCAGGCTATGGAAGATGAATCCATAAAAGAAGCAATTTCAGGACTTGTCACTGCAATGGGCATGGGTAAGGGAAAAGGCCGTGCACTGGTACCTGTTGTAAATAATTATACAATACAGATACTGTATCGTTTAGGATATAAATGGCCTTTAATAAGTGACGAGTACATCACAATGTTTATAGAGTACCTTAAAGAGATGAATTTCTTCGATTATGAACCCCTAGAAGTTAAACTTAAAGTTTAGAGAACATAATTTCTTCACTGAGGACCTAAAATGTATGAAAGAAACTACAATTTAATATCGGATAAGTTTAAAGAATTCTTCTTACCTACCCTGCTGATGTCTATGGCCATGAACACAAGCACGTTCATAGACACTTTAATCGTAGGTAACACACTGGGCTCTATTAATATTTCAGCTATGGCCCTCATCGCCCCCATAATCACATTTATTAACTTGATCTACTGGATGATTGGATTGGGGGGCTCTTTACTGGTATCTGTTTCAAAGGCGGAGCGAAATGAAGAAAAGGGAGATATGTATTTCACTCTTTCCATGGCTATGCTGGTGATTATTGGAATTATGTTCTCTGCTTTTGGGCTGATCTTTCTGGATAATATCGTTGCCGCACTTACCACTAACCCCTCACTTGCAGTATTGGTTAAGAAATTTTTAGGAGTATACTTCATGGGATCACCTCTCCTGTTCATCTTAATGGGAATAGCCTATTTTATACGGGCAGACGGTAAACCTCGGTTATCCTTTTATGCTCTTTTAATTGCAAATGTGGTGAACCTCATGCTGGATCTGGTTTATATCCTGGGTTTTGGTATGGATATACAGGGAGCAGCTCTTGCTACAATATCTGGATATGCAGTCGGAACTGTATTCATAATACAGTATTTCTTTGCTAAAGATCGGACAATGCACTTCATATCCCTGGCAAAATGTAAATTGTCATTAGTTTATGATATTATAACATCGGGATTCCCCTCAGCATCTGGGCAGCTGTTTTTGACTATAAAGCTGTTTTTGATCAATACATTAATTGTGTTAGTTGCAGGTAAACCCGGTTTAGCCGCATTTTCAGTTTATTACAACAGCATGTTCATGGCTTACATCTTTTTAATAGGGACCGCTCAATCGATGTCACCTATAGCCTCCATATATTACCAGGAAAGGGATTATTCTGGAGTGAAATTCACTATTGAAAGGTCATTAAAGATAGTGCTGGCATCAGGGACTGTATTCACAATATTATTCTTAGTATTCCCCTCTCTACTCTTAAACATGTTTGGTGTAAATGATCCTGCAGATATGGCCGTGGGAATCGACGCCCTGAGGATACTTTCATTTAGTATTATAGGTACGGGCATAACCTTTTTAATGATGTTTTACACGCAGGCAATACAGCGGAAAAAACTGTCATTCGCAATTTCAATAACAGAAGGTCTTTTAATTCCGGTAGTATGTGCATATGTCCTTTCAGGAATTATGGGCGTTAATGGGATATGGATATCATTCGTGATAGCAGAAATAGGTACAATCTTAATGATATACTTTGCAACCAGGAAAATATCAGAACATTCAAAGGGAAGATTTTCAGGATTTTTCTTATTAGGGAATTATAAAGATATTCCAGTACTTGATGTAACTATACACAGTTCTGTTGAAGATGTGGTTGGATTATCTGAGAAATTAATTGATTTTACAAAAGAAAATGGAGTAGATGAAAAAGTAGCACTGCGTATAGGCATGGCAGTTGAGGAAATGGCAGTCAATACAATACAGTATAACAACAATGAAATAGACTGTATCGATATTCTATCAAAAATAGGAGAAGAAGAAATAACCATTGCCTTTAAAGATTCTGGAATTGAATTTAATCCCTCAAATCATCTGCCTGAAGAAAAAGGATCATTTGAAAATATTGAAGTGCTGCAAAAGATAGCAGATGATATAAGTTATGCAAGACTTATAGGTTTAAACAGCACAGTTATTACAATAAAAGATAGAAAATGATTAATATTAAGTTATAGGGGTAAAATCATGGATATTGATAGGGTATTAGAAGAAGATAAGTTAACAATTAAATTAAGCGGTAGATTGGACACCAACACAGCACCTGAGTTAGAAGAAGAATTAAAAAAAGATCTTCTAAATGTAACAGAACTGGTTTTAGATTTTAAAGAATTAAAATATATTTCAAGTGCGGGACTTCGTGTGGTTCTTGCAACTCAAAAAACAATGAATAAACAGGGCAAAATGGAACTTCAAAATGTAAATGATTTAATTATGGAAATTTTTGAAGCTACTGGATTTGCAGATATTTTAACCATTAATGAAGAATAAAAAACGAATAATCAACTTAATTATGGCCTGATAAATAAACTCGGGGAATCTATGAATAAACTGATAGTACCTGCAAAAATAGAAAACCTGCAGAAGGTATTGGACTTTGTAGATGAACAGTTAAAGTCTGTAGAATATGTTATGAAGGCACGATTGCAATTAGAACTTTCAATTGAAGAAGCATATGTAAATATTGCGAAGTATGCTTATAAAGAAGAAGGGGAAGTTGTAATTTGTTGCGACCTGGATGAAGATCCTCTGCGCCTTACAGTGCAATTTATAGACTGTGGAATTCCATATAATCCCTTAAAAAATAAAGATCCAGATATTTCAAGGGATGCAGAAAAAAAAGAAATTGGCGGACTAGGAATTTTACTGATTAAGAAAAATGTAGATGATCTGTGGTATGAATACAGGGATGGAAAGAATATTTTAACCATTCAAAAGATATTAAATGAGTGAATACTTGGAAATTTAACCCTATTTGTTAAATGCTCTGTTATTTCAATTAAATTTTATATAGAACGTTCAGTACTTACATTAAAATACAAAATTAGGTAGAGATTAACATGAAAAATTCCGTCGTTAAATCAAGGGGCGCACAATTAATTATTTGTGGCGTTATCACATTCATTGCCACTCTTCCTTTTCATTATTTCTTTCAAATAGTACCCGTAACCGAATTACGCCCTGCCAGTGCATTACCTCCTGTATTTGGATTGATGTTTGGTCCATGGGGCGCAGCAGGTGCAGCACTTGGAAATTTATTGGTAGATATAATAGTGGGATATCCACCAGAAATTTATGTTATAGGCTTTTTTGCACAGTTTTTGTATGGCTATATTCCCTACAAATTATGGTATACATTAGGAGAAATTAGTTTACCCCGCTTAAACACGGTGAAAAATTTAGTAAAATTTGTAGTAATTATTTTTATCGATGCAATTATTATGGCAGGACTACTCGGGTTTTTAATGGAAGGATTGGGAATAAATAATTTAGTTTCTTACACCACATTAGTATTTGCATTCAATAACTTTGATTTTTCCATAATGTTAGGAACTTTGATCATTATTGGAGCTAACCTTTATGGTATTTCAACGTATAAACCAAAAAAGACAGAAAAAGCTTTGATATCACCTCAAATATTTGATGGAATGCTAATAATAGCAATCATAGTTGGTACTGCCTACAGTATTTATTCTGTAGTTGTGGGAATTGATATTTGGGGAATGGTTGCAGGAGTTATTTTCTATTTGTTAGTTGCAGCATATGCTTTAAAGCCGGTGACCAGTGAAATAAAGAAAAAAACAACCCAAATAAAGATCTCTTTAACAGAAAAGTTAATTGTAATTTTTATTACGATTGGTGCGATTCTTGCTGTAATAACTGGAATTAGATCATTTTTCACTATTTCTGGAGATGAACTACAATTTTGGAGGTCTGTATATCTGAATATCACCTTAATACTCTCTGTTTTTTATATATCTTCCATTGGATTTCTATGGTATATTGAAAAGAATATTACTACACCCATAGAATCTATATCAAATGTTGTAAAAAACTACGTCAGTGATTCTAATGGAATAGAGAACGGCAATTATATCATATCAAAATGTGAGCAGTACGCCTCAGAGGAGAGTGAAGCAGGTGTTTTGGCCACTTCTTTCCAGAAGATGGTCCGAGATTTGGAAATTTATATGAAAAATTTGAAGACCATCACTGCTGAAAAAGAACGAATAAATACAGAGTTAAACATTGCAAAACGAATACAGGCAGACATGTTACCTAAAAAATTCCCTGCTTTTCCCGAGCGTAATGAATTTGATGTTTATGCCATGAATATACCTGCAAAAGAGGTTGGTGGGGACTTTTATGACTTCTTCTTAATAGATGAAAATCATTTAGTAGTTGTCATTGCAGACGTTTCTGGAAAAGGAGTGCCTGCAGCGTTATTCATGGTGATTGCAAAAACATTAATTAAAAACCATGCACAACTTGGAAAAAGTCCTGCAGAAGTATTTACAACAGTTAATAATCAGTTATGTGAAGGAAATGATGAAAGTATGTTTGTAACCGCATGGATGGGTATTTTAGAAATTGAAACTGGTAAGTTTGCTTATGTCAATGCAGGTCATAATCCTCCACTTCTAAAGCATTTAGGTAAAACTTATGATTGGCTCAAATCAAAGCCAGGGTTTGTTTTGGCGGGTATGGAGAATATAAAATACCATCAAAATGAGATCACTTTAGCGCCTGGAGATAGACTTTATCTCTATACTGATGGTATAACAGAGGCCAGTAATTACAACGATGAATTATTTGGGGATTCACGTTTACTCCAAGTTATGAATGACAAAAAGGATCTAAGCCTTAAAGAGTTATTGTTACATGTTAAAGAAAATGTCGATATTTTTGCAGGGGAAAAAGAGCAATTTGATGATATAACAATGCTTGTTATGGAATATAAAAAATAATTAGGATTTACATATTATTTTGAGTAAATTCAAATCTTTAAACTAATTTTTGGAGAAATAAGACTCTAATTTTAAAATTTGAAAAATTGTATAAAAAATTTTTCTGGATAGTGAGTTAAATGTTCTCAAAAACTATGTTTTTGAGACATGTAAAAAATCAGAGATTTTTTAAATGCCGGGGGCGGGATTCGAACCCGCGGCCTCACGGTATCCCAGGAAAAAGTCAGAGCACTGCTTAAATACCCTATGAGCCGTGCGCTCTAACCAACTGAGCCACCCCGGCGTGGCTTATCCTACATT
>JAEZKE010000017.1 GCA_023436175.1 Methanobacteriota archaeon | reverse complement strand
TGCCGTGCGATTAATGCAAACGTAAATTTATCGGTTTGCAATATTACAAATATTTAATTTGCAAACTTGAAATTTCTTTCAAGAGCTTAGAATATAGCACTATTTGTGACGTATTTTCTAAGTTAGTTATCATAGTATATAAACGTTTTGGCTATGCCAATTCACAGTATAACTTCATCTTCGGCGTTTATAACATATATAGTTTGTTGTTACTGAGTTATATATATTTTATTTATTTCATACAAAATAAAAGAAACGCAAAAACTAATATTAAAGAATTTAAATTGATCTAATAAAAAGAATTTAAATGTTTTATTTTCTAAATTCATTATAAAATATTATTAGAAACTCATTCTAACATGGTGAATCATGAATCTTATTAACAAAATCAAAAATTTCGAAATCCTCGATCTCATGCAGGAAGCCAATAAAATTACCCTCGCTGAACACGGGAACAAAGTAACACTTGAACGTGCTATCTTCCTTTCATGGTGGTGTGATAAAGGAGATTGTCTCTTCTGTTACATGTCATCACAGAAACCTAAAATCAAAGAACCCCAGAAAGCCAGGAGAAATGTAAACTCAATTTTAGCAGAAGCAGAGCTCTGCAGAAGGATGGGTATGAAAATCGAATTCTTATCTGGAGGATACGGCTCTTATTCAACCGAAGAAATCCGGGACATCTCAAAAAGTATTTATGATATAATTGGAGAACCCGTCTGGTTGAATATTGGAATTACAAAAGATTTAGAAGAATATGGAGAAGAAATTGCAGGAATTACCGGCGCTGTAGAAGTTGCAAATCCTGATCTGCATAATAAAATCTGCCCCAGTAAATCATTAGAAGACATAACTGAAATGCTTGAAGTTGCAGGAGATTTAGGGTTCCAAAAAGCTATAACAGTGATTTTAGGTCTTGGAGAAACTCCTGATGATTTAAAATATTTATTTAACATGATAGAAGATGTTGGAATTGATAGAGTTACATTTTATTCATTAAATCCGCATAAAGAGACTATTTATGAAAATGAACCCCAACCTGCCTCCCTTTATTATGCAGGAGTTGTGGCTGCAACCCGGATAAAATTCCCCAAACTTAAAATAATTACAGGGACATGGATAGATAACCTTGCAAATATGGGTCCTCTTCTTTTAAGCGGAGCGAATGGACTTACTAAATTTCCGTTATTTAAAATGTTCGGAACTCGCTATGGAAAAAGGGTTGAAGAAGAAGTTTACTGGGCTGGAAGAGATCTTGTAGGGACATTTACAGATTTTGATGCGCTTACAAAAAGCAAAGCAAAAAATCCGGAACTTGAACCATTTATTCAGCGTTATGTCAATAAATGCATCAAATAATTAGATACGTAATAGAATTTCTAAAAACACTCCAAATGGAGATGTGATATAAACATTAAAACATGTTTAAAGACTGTATTTTTCAATATAAACATCTGAAATCATTAATTATAAATCATTCAAAATGAGAAATAATCCCACTCATATCGAAATGAGGTTAATAAAAATTCTCTTAATATTAACCCGATATCTAATAAATTACCAGTGCTTGGCCAAGTTTTATCTCAGCTAAACACTTTCAAAATGTCTGCAAACACAGACTAAATTGAACTGCATATAATCTTATCTAATATTTTCAGAGGAGTATCTATAACGATATATTCATAAGTGTCCTAATAATAAAACAAGTACTGAATAAAATTTTTGTTAATTTTTAAAAAAATAACACTAATCTAATCATCGATTGAATTTGAGGAGGAATTACCATTAAGATGAAATGCGGACTTGAAATTCACGTTCAACTTGAAACTGATTCTAAACTTTTCTGTGATTGCCGTACAAATTACCAGGATGCTCCGGCAAACACAAACATTTGTTTTGTCTGTCTTAACCAGCCTGGTGCAAAGCCATATCCACCAAATGAAGATGCAGTTAATGGCGCAATTAAAATAGCTTTAATGCTTGGATGTAAGATAGCTGAAAATGAGACTTACTTCATGAGAAAGCATTATGATTACCCGGATCTTTCATCTGGTTACCAGAGAACATCAATCCCTATAGGATATGAAGGTAACTTGAATGGTGTGAGAATTCGTGAAGTCCACCTTGAAGAAGATCCCGGCCAATATAAACCAGATTTAGGAGTGGTAGATTTTAACAGATCTGGAATTCCACTTATTGAAATTGTAACTGAACCCGATATGACCTCTCCTGAAGAAGCAAGAACTTTCCTTCGTGAGCTCATAAGAGTCTTAGAATACAGCGGTAGTGCTCGTGGTGAAGGAACAATGCGAGCAGACGTCAACATATCCCTTGAGGGAGGAAAAAGGGCCGAAATAAAGAACATAAACTCCATAAAAGGTGCATACAAAGCACTTAAATATGAAATAATAAGGCAAAAAAACCTTATTAGAAGAGGAGTTGAAATAAAACAGGAAACACGAGCGTTTCTTGAATCTCAAATGATTACAGTCCCAATGCGTCTAAAAGAAGAGGCTGATGATTATAGATACATACCAGATCCAGATCTTCCTCCAATGGTGGCAGAGGATAAACAGATAGAAGGTATAAAGGAAAACATGCCAGAACCTCCCCATATAAAATCAGAAAGGTTTATTGAGGAATATGGAATAGCAGAAGAATATTCAAAGGTCATTACCTCAGAACTCGCACTTGCAGATGCATATGAGGAAGTTGCAAAGAAAATAGATCCTTCATTTGCAGCATTATGGATGAGGGATGAACTTAAAAGGGTTCTTAACTACAATAAAATGGGATTTGCTGAAAGCGGAATAACAACTGCAAATATTGTTGAACTCCTGAAACTTATACAGGATAAGAAAGTAACCCCAAAAGCTGCAAAGAAGATAATTGAAAAAATGCCCAAAAACATGGATTCTCCAGCTAAAATTGCAGAGAAATTAGGTTTGATTGGTGTAAGCGATAAGGAAAGCGTTTTAAAAGCTGTAAAGCAAGCTATAGATGAAAATCCTCAAGCAGTATCAGATTATCATGAAGGCAAAAAAGGAGCAATGAATTTCTTAATAGGACAAGTTATGAGACTTACTCGTGGGAAAGCTGATCCAGGAGAGACTGCTAAGTTTTTAAGCGAAGCTTTAAGCTGAAAAACGATTTTATATTAAAAATTAACTATTTTTTAATTTTTTTATTTTCCCATTATTGCAGTCCTTTAATCTATTTAAGTGATGAAAGGGATTATATTTATTGACATCCCAATATGCATAGATTTTTTAGTCACTTCAAACAGATTATTATCAAGATAATTTCAGGAATCTATTACGGAGAATCAGGTCTTTAAATGGTGAAAAATGTTTTAGATATGATTCTATGGCATCCGAAAATGGAAATTGAAAAATGTAAAATAACATATATTCATAGAGGAGCTCCAGGAAACCTTAAAACTATTGAAGGGAGCCGTATAAATAAATTAGAACGTGGATTTTTAATATTAAATGAAGGCACACAAATTCCATGTCATAGAATTGTCAAGATTAAATGTAATAACGAAGTAATATGGAATAAGTGACTTAAAATAGTAGCATCAAATAATTTAGTATATTCTTATAATTTTAGATTAAAGGAGTGTTTAAATGAGTGATTCGTCCCTTGTAAAGCATTATATGACAAAAGAAGTCATTACAGTAACTCCAGATACCCCCAATGAAGAAGTCATTAAATTAATGAAAACCACAGGCCACGATGGATTTCCAGTTAAAACAAATGGTGAAGTATTAGGCATGGTAACTGCATTCGACTTACTCCTGAAACCGTGGGACAATTTAGTCAAAGATATCATGTCCACAGATATTGTAGTTGCAGACCAGGACATGTCCATAAACGACGCCGCAAGAGTAATGTTTAGAATGGGAATATCAAGACTTCCAGTTATAGATAAAGATGAGAAATTAGTAGGTATAATTACAAATACAGATATTGTAAGATCCCATATTGAAAGATCAACCCCAATGAAAGTAAATTATTTCAAAAAGACATTAGAACAGCTTTACGGGGTTAAAACAAAATTATCAAGACGAAAAGTGCCTACAGCTAAACTGAGACCAACTCAAAATAAAATATACGCAGATGAACTCCAGGGGAGAACATACGAACTTAAAAGAGGCCTTGCAGAGCCAACAATCACCGTCAAAAGTGGAGATAGGTATATTTTAGTAGATGGACATCATAGAACAGTTGCAGCTTCCCATTTAGGTTATAAAAAAATTGATTCTTATGTAATTGAACTGGAAAAAGATATCAAATTAGGATTAGAAAAAACTGCAGACAAAGAGGGCATATATTCCCTCGACGATATAGAGATAATAGACGATGCACAGCACCCATTAATAGCCATAACTGGCAGCATCAGGAAAAGCATAAAGTAAAATTCCAGCGATTTCAAGGAGATAAAATGAAAGATACAATCATAAGAGATGTTTACAGTGTTTTAGAGGATAGACGTGACAATCCAATTGACTCTTACACTTCAAATTTAATGAAAGATGATAAAAAGCAGGCTGAAGATAAAATACTTGAAAAAGTAGGGGAAGAAGCCGCAGAAGTTATAATTGCCTCTAAAAATGATGAAAATTTAGTTTATGAATCCGTTGATCTTATTTTTCACACTTTGCTTCTTCTTGTATACAAAGGCGTTGACATTGACGAGATTTTTGATGAATTCACCAGAAGGCATAAATAATAAATTCTATTAATTTTTTGTAAAAAATTTAAAAATTAAAGATAGGATTACATTTTATTGTATAAATCGATAGAATGATTTATAGCTTTTAATGCATTTTCAGCGTTTTCCCATCCCAACACTTTTGTTGTTTTTCCTTCTAATCTTTTATATTCTGTGAAAAAGTGGATAATTTCATCTAAAAAGGCTTTTGGTATATCTGAAATATCATGTACATCTTTAAACCTAGGATCATTTACAGGTACACCAAGTATTTTATCATCACTGTCTCCTCCATCTATCATTCTCATTATTCCCACTGGACGAGTTTCGATTACGCATCCAGGAAAAGTTGGCTGATCCATAATAACTAAAATATCCATTGGATCTCCGTCATCCCAAAGAGTTTTTGGTATTATACCATATTCAGCAGGGTAATGTACTGGAGAGTAAAGCACCCTATCAAGTGCAAATGCTTCCATATCTTTATCATACTCATATTTATTCCTTGATCCTTTTGGTATTTCGATTACTGCATATACTACTTCAGGGACTGACGGTCCGGTTGGTATTTCCTTCCATAAATTCATATAATTTCCTCCTTGATTAAATATTTTTAAAGATTTAAAATTGTATTAAATTTTTGCCATTACGGCATCTATTATTTGTTCTTCAATTCTGATGAGTTCATTAAGCTTTGCAATTCTTTCCCCACTTATTGCACCTGTTTTAATAAGGGGACATGAAAATGCCACAGCTAAATGAGCTATTGTTTCATCTGTTGTTTCACCAGACCTGTGTGAGACAACTGGCACGTAACCATTAGCTTTTGCAAGTTTTATGGTTTTATAAGTGTCACTTAATGTTCCTATTTGATTTGGTTTTATTATAATTGCATTTGCAGCGCCTGCATCTATCCCTTTCTGGAGAAGTTCTGCATTTGTCACAAATATATCATCACCGCAGATAAGACATTTATCTCCTGCTCTGCGTGTTAATTCTGTAAAACCATTAAAATCGTTTTCATGGAACGGATCTTCCATAAAAAACATGTTATATGTATTGATGATATCTTCAACAAAATCTACCTGCTCACCGCTATCTCTCATCACGCCCTCTCGTTCATATACATATTTCTCATCTTTATCGTTCCATAAACTGCTTGCTGCGATATCCATAGATGGTCTTATTTCAATTCCCAGTTCATCACCTATTTCTTCACATGCTTTTGCCTGAATAGAAAGGGCATCTTCATTGGTTAAATTTGGAGCCCATCCCCCTTCATCGCCTTTTCCACCAGTAAAAGATTTATCTTTGGCCTTTATTAATTCTCCAATTCTTTTATGCACGCTTGAATTTGCAAAAACTGCTTCCACAATATTTCGAGCGCCTACTGGGACAACGAGAAATTCCTGTATATCAGGGGCATTTTTACCAGCATGTGCTCCTCCATTTATCATATTTCCTAAAGGATATGGAATTTCATTTTTCATATTTCCTCCAAGGAAACTATATACTGGCATATTATAAGATGACGCTGCTGCTTTTGCAGTTGCAAGAGAAACTGCAACTATTATATTGCCCCCTAAAGAAGATAAATTATTAGTACTATCTATTTCCTTCAGTATAGCGTCAATGAGAGTTGTATCTTCTGCAGCTATTCCAACAAGCTCCGGAGCAACTCTACTACCAAAATCACTTATTACATTGTCGATTCCATCTTCAGGAAATGCTGTAACTTCACGTATACCAGTACTTGCCCCACTTGGTGCTGCTGCCCTTCCAAAACCATTTTCAGTTACTACATCTACTTCTACTGTTGGGTTTCCCCTGCTATCCAAAATTTTTCTTATCTCGATGTCTTCAATAATACCACTCATACAAAACCTCCTTCTAAACATTTTTTTATAATTAAAAAAAATTGAATACACACCTTACCCAATTATATCTTCACTGTGACGCGGTAAAAACCATTTCTGCACTATAAACGTTGAGATCACAGCGTTGGAAATTACTATCCCCATAATTCATTCTAATTGTTGCTGCTAATCCCACTTTCAAAAAAAATGAGCTTGCTATAAAAATACAAATAACCATTACTAATACGTTAGATAGTGTTAATATATTTACTGCCAATGAATCTCCTCCAAATATTCAGATAGGAGTCATTAGCTTAAAAATAAGCAGTTTATGTTTACTCAATTTTTACAAAAAATTGATCTAGCTTAAAAGCGGTTGAAGGTGAACTCCATCACCTGCCATTATATTTTATACATTTAGTATAAATATTTTAACATAGCCGAATGTATAACAAATTTACATTCAAAAATATAATTTTACTTTTCTTCTTTACCCTTATAGAAAATAACCTTTACTTTTTCTTCGGTTATAATTCCTCCTTTAATTATTCCATCTAATTTGCATTTAATCATTTCAATTTTCTCTTTGGTGTCGATAGCTTCAATTGCTACTGGTAAATCTGTTGAAAGCTGCAGTATTGCCGTTGAATGAATATAACTTGTTTTTCCAAATCCTCCAATTGCACGAAGTACTGTTGCGCCAGCTAATCCCTCATTTTTAAACATTTCAAGGAGATATCTGTACAGCGGCTTTCCGTTATATCTATCAGATTCTCCTATAAGTATCCTAAGCCGAATAGCTTCTGATTCTTTTTTCATTTTAAATCTTCCCCAAGTTTAATGCAGTAATCTTACCAAGATAAATGGCAAATATTGTAAGTAAAACTGTTCCTACAACATTTATACTTACCAGTAATAATTCATTCTGCTCCAACAACTTAAATGTTTCATAGCTAAATGTAGACATCGTTGTAAATGATCCAAGTAGCCCCATAGTTAAGAACACTCTTGCATCTTCACTAAAAAGCCCCCCGAATTCCGAAGAATACATTATAAAACCCATGAAAAAACTTCCAATGAAGTTAACACCAAGCGTACCTAATGGAAAAACATTTACTTTAGACTGCATTATTCCACTGAGTAAAAATCTTAAAAGGGCTCCAATAAATCCACCAAGCCCTATCCAGAGCCAAAGGTTCATAAATTCTGTTTTTAACATTGCATCAGCTCAATTTAATAAAAAATAAAATTAGAAATTAAAATATATATACTTTTAAACATTAATTTCGCTCTTACTTCTCTAATCTTAATTTAATCTCTTATAAACTTAAAAACATTAATTTCCTTTCTTAATTTCTTCCATAAATCTTTCTTTTATCTCTTCAGGTTCCATATCAATTATAGGAACACTTGCATTTCCTGGTTTAACCTTTAAGTGCACAAACACAGGTCCTTCGGCATTCAAAGCTTCTTTAAAGTTAATTTCTTCTTCAAAGAGGAATGTATTTTTAAATCCAATGGATTTTGCAACTTTTAAAAGATCAATTTTTGTTGTGTATGTGCACTGTGACCCAGTAGAGCCATAACACTGGTTATCAAAAACAACTAAAATAAAATTCTCAGGATTTTGACTGAAAATAGTCACAAGAGTTCCCATATTCATTAAAACTGATCCATCTCCATCAAAAGCTATCACTTTTCTTTTTCCAGACATTGCAAGTCCAAGGCCAATGGATGAGGACATTCCCATAGATCCTAACATGTAAAAGTGAGTGGGAGAATCTTTAACTGCGTATAATTCTCTGGATGGAAATCCTATGTTACAGATTACAAGTTCATCATTAAGACTTTCTGCTACTTCTTTTATGGCTTCAATACGTTCCATAGTATCATCTCAATTAATTTTTCCAGAATGTAATTTCTAAAAGTATTCCGACTGGTGCTCCACCCATCTCAGACAATCTCCATGCCTGAGGAATAAGTTCTAAAGCTTCTTCAGGAGTTTTAGGGTTGAAATAAGCAATATTCAATGCATCTAAAACCCCGGGAGTTGCTCTTCCCATAGGTATCTGAGCACTCATAAATTCCCCTTCAGTACCCCTATGGCTCATAATTATAATTATAGGGATTTTGTAAAGTTCATAAAGAGAAGCCAGTACATTTACTGAATTTCCAAGTCCAGAATTTTGCATCAATATTGCTGGTTTCTTACCGCCAAAAAATGCCCCTGCACATATTCCAAATCCTTCTTCTTCCCTTGTTACAGGCACATGAATAATATCTTCATCACAATCTACAAGTTCCATAACTTTTCCAAGGTTTACGCAGGGTAAACTAACTACAAAGTCTATTCCTGCTTCTTTTATAGCTTTATAAACCGCTTCACTGCTTTCCACGTAATACACCTTACTGTAAATATTTTATAAAATTGAATTGTCTTTATACTTATCTCTTTTATATTTGTGTGTCCGACTATTACCTTTTTTTGTAGAAAAATTCTATTTAACAAAAGGGATTTTTATCTATTACTTTATACATGTATTTAAATTAAAACAGATTTAAACTGCCATAAATCAATAATAAACTTGCAAAGGCAATTCCAACAAGAACAACTTTTTTAAAGATATTTTGAGGAATTTTCTGGACAATTCGTTTACCAGTATATGATCCCACAATTCCAATTATCACAAGAAATGGCACGTAATAATAAAACTGGGGCTCAAGGAGATTATTTAAAAAATAAATTGGAATTCTGGTTGCATCAATAATCACTGCTATAGCTGCTAATGTAGCTATGTATCTGAATTTATCTAAATTATATGAAATAAGAAAAGCTCCTCGGAGTGGACCGCCAATTCCCACTAACCCCTGTAAAAATCCAGATAAACTTCCTCCAAATACAGTGTTTACCTTTGACGGCGAAACTTTAAAATTTGGCCTTAACAATGAATAAATTGAAAATATTAAAAGAAACACTCCTAAAATAAATTGTAGAAAATTTTGAGGAGCATAAGTTACAAGATATGCTCCTAAAATTGTTAAAATTATGCTTGGCACACCAAAAAGTAAAATTAGTCTTTTATCCAACCCGTGACGAAAAAATGCGGTTGCCCCTAAACTACCAGAAATATGAGAAACTGCAACCAGCACCAGTGCAGTTTTAAAATCTACAAAAATCAGTGCAATAGGCAGGAAAATAGTTGATGTCCCAAATCCAGCCACAGTCCCTATAACTATTGCTAAAAAAGCAGCTATAAAAAACAGCAGTATCATCAGTTCAGTCATATTACTATTATATGAATTTAATTCTAAGTATGTTTGTTAAATTTCATTTTATTGATTATATAACTGAATATGATCTGGTTAAAACTTTAATTATTTCTATCTCAAACTAAATTTATCATAGTATTTCCAATGTATATTGATTAATTCCAACATATACCTTGATTTAGCTGATTAATTCAAATTAGAAAGATAATTTGTGGCTATACCCAATATTAGGTCTCAAATCTAACTTAAGATCATGCAATAAATTAAAAAAAGAATCTTGCCTAAAATAGTAAAATGATGTTATCGATGATAACATCCAAAATAATGGCAGTTTAGGTAATAATTTCATCTAATCTATCTTCTTTAACACCATTTTTGATTTCTCTGGCCATTCTACGGCCCATACTCATCATTTCACCATATTTAAGATAACTGTATGGCGATGAGTCCATAAATGTATTTGTTCCACCATCTGATCGGGCACTCATCTCAAATACCACCACTTCAAGATCATCTGTGACAAGAGTCTGCATACAGAAAGGACCGTTAAATCCAGGTGGTACCATTTCTTTAGCACCTTCCACAATTTTATCTCCTATATCAAACACCTGCGGAAGAAGTGATTCTCTCATAACTACAGGATGGTTTCCAGTTATAACGTATGATGGATCTGCAGGAATATCAAGCTGGTCTTTAGCAGGGACTCTGGTTAAACCATCTATGGTGGATTCAAATCTACTATCCATACCCATAACTTCGACTTCATCGTTTAATCCTGAGTAGAAGTAATGAATACAGTAGTTACATCCTAATACATATTCTTCAATATGTGCCTTTTTAATATCTTCTTCTTCGATCCAGTTTCGCTCTAGCATTGCATTAATTTTTTGATCAAACTCTTCAGGTGATGATGCTACAAAATATCCTTTTCCTCCCCTTGCTCCAGGGAATTTCACCATAACTGTACCATCAATTTTTCCAGGATTTGTTATTTTTTTAGGAATCCTGATCCCTGATTCAACCATCAATTTCCGTTCTAAATCTCTTTCAGCTTCCCACCTTAAAATATCCCTGTTCCCGAACATAGGAACATTAAAAATCGTTTCAATATTATCCAATCCCGCATATGCTACAAATGACCCATGTGGAAATACTACACTGTTCATATCTCTTAATTGTTGCTGAACATCTTCATTAACTATATCACTAAATTTATCAACAATAATATATTCATCAGCAACTCCAAATCTTTGATATGGAACTTCACGTCCTTTTTCACACACTACTGCGGTCCTAAAACCCTCTTTTTTTGCTCCTTGAAACATATGTAGAGATGAATGACTTCCTAAAGTTGCAATAGTTATATCTTCTTTGTCATACCCATCCAAAATGTCAAGAATTCCCTGCCGATTTATTTTACTCATTTATTAAATCCCTCCTCATGTCACAAAACATGGTTAGTTAAATATAAGATGGTTCATTTCTCATAATTATTTTTTTCGTCTTGTTATTTCGTATGACAAGTAAAACATTTCATAATAATATAATACAAATAATGACATTTAACATAAAGAAATTATGCAAAAATAACCCTACCATAACCCTTAAAAGATATATAATTTTTTTTAAACGTTATATAATATTTAATCCTTAAGGTAGTTCTTAAAACTATTACTTTAGTTTATTAACTTATGTAATAATTTATCTATACTTGAA
The DNA here is from genome assembly GCA_023436175.1 of Methanobacteriota archaeon. Classification (GTDB taxonomy): domain Archaea; phylum Methanobacteriota; class Methanobacteria; order Methanobacteriales; family Methanobacteriaceae; genus Methanobacterium_D. The sequence continues at coordinate 49,739 of JAEZKE010000017.1, read as the reverse complement.
CTGTAATTATGTAGTTAAAATTGAAAAATCAAATTTACAAAATATCAATAACCAGTTAACACATACTTTTTGTATATAAAATCAGCAAAACTTCCGATTCTATGAGCATAATGGCCCTATTTTTCACATGACAACACTTAAAAAGTAAAATAAGTAAATTAATTTAACCTTCAACTAAAACTTTCATTTTACCATCATAAAGATCAATTATAAGACCGTGTATAGGGACATCTTCAGGAATAAATGGAGATTCTTTTATTTTTTTTACTACTTTTACAACGTTTTCTTCTTCGTCGCTAATTGCACCAATCCATTTCTTAATATTAACCCCTGAAAGAGTTTCCTCATCAACGCCTCGAACTTTCATAGTTTCTGTGAGTTTTTCAGGGTCTACATTTGCCATCCCACATTCATAGTGTCCAACTACCATAACTTCTTCAACACCAAGCGCGTATATTGCCGCTGCAACGGACCGTATGATATCTCTGTCAACTATGGCATTACCTGCATTTTTAATTATCTTTGCATCTCCCCTTTCAATTCCCATTGCAGGTTCTAAAAACCCAGTAAGCCGTGTATCCATGCATGTTACAATAGCTAGTTTCTTTTGAGGCATGTGACTCATTTTCTTAGGTTCAAAATTTTTAACAAACTCTTCATTGGCCTTCAGTACTTCACTAAGCATAACTTTATCACCTATACTGATTAATATAAACCATATTTTGCAAATATTTTATAAATTGGGTGATGTTGAGCGAATCATCCGTTATAATTCGTTAATATTATAGCAAAATATGGTTTACTGATTGATAATATGTCTTTAGCCATGCTAAATTATCAATAATACAGCAAATAAAAATGTAAAAAGTGAGGAGTTACCTCACTTATTTACTTTCTGGTACAGGTTTTGGAGCTATAGGTGTTTCTTCATCTATTGCTTTATCCGGTCCAGAGTCATCTCTTTCTTTGGAAGGGAAAAATGCAATAGGTGGTTTTCCTTCGTCAATTCCTTTAGTATATCCAAAAGTGTTCTTTATTTTGGTATTTACTTCATGCCAGATTTTAGCAAGAGGTATTTCACCAGGACATACTTCTTCACACTGTCCACAGTTGGTACATGATTCTGCCATGTGAAGCATTCTTTCCAGATGGAACATTGGTGATGGTGGAATTTCCCCTTTAGTCAGCCAGTCGGGACCATTATTGGCCTCTAAACAGCAGTCATCACAGTAACATATTGGACAGGCTTCTCTGCATCCATAACACTTCAGACATCTGGAGAAGTCTTCCATGTATTCTGTGAGAACTGAGAAAATTTCACGACCTTCAACACTTTCCCAGTCACCGACTTGCCATTTATCTGCAAGTTTGACCATTGCACCGTCAATTTTTTCCCTTATTTCAATTCCTTTTGGAATTGGAGCTTCTAAATCTATGACTCCTGCATCTTTGGCTTTTTCCAGGATTTCAGCACCCTTAGCAGAACAAACTTCCACAAATGTAGCTTTTCCTGCAAGAGGTCCTATGACTCCCCAGTTACCGCATGCAAGATCAGCCATTCTTGGAATGTTGACTTCACATCTTCTGCAGTTGGTTCTTCTACCGAAACCTTCATCTTCCAGTACGTCTATTGGAATTTCCTTTTCAGTACCATCTTCAGTTTCAACAATAAGCTTACCTTTAGCAATTTCTTCTTTGACAACGGAGTCTGGATCAACTTCATAGAATTGTTCCATCATCATTCGGCCTTTAACTGGAGGCATAGTTCCTCCACAGTTTAAACCTACCAATATAACGTTGTCTGCATTGACCTTCTCCCTTTTCATGAGTTCGACCATAGTCATTGCATCACAAGGTTTGACAGTGACTGCTATTTTCATGTCCTGGGCACCGTCAAGGTATCTTGTAACGAATTTAGCAAGGTTAAGTGTTCCAAAGTGAAGTGAACCTGCAGCATCCACAACTTTTTCAGGATCCTCTATTAAGATAGGAACTACGTCGTATAAGTCTGCACTGCTGTCAACAGCTAAAACTGCGTCAACGATCCCTTCTTTAAGTAAAAATTTCAGAAGGGTTGTAACTGCACCGCCGTATTCTCCAGCTTCTGCAATTGCTGCATCAGATGATTTTGCATAGAACATATCGTTTATTTCGATCATTTTGCCACCCCCATTTTAGTTATTGCAACAGCACATGCTTTATATTCCGGCATTCCGGATTTTGGGTCTATTGCAGAGGCATTAGTTAAAATGTTTGCAGAACACTCTCTAAAGTGCATAGGAATGTTTACTATTCCTTTAAGGATATCCGGAGTGACTCTAGCATTTATTTCAATTTCCCCTCTTCTAGATCTAACTTTAACTTTTTCATTGTTGGCTATTCCCAGTTCAGCAGCATCGTCAGTGTTTATTTCTACATATCCTGTTGGTACTTCACGGTCCAGTGTTTCAGCCCTTCTTGTCATTGCAGCGTGGTAATGGAATAAAAGACGTGTGGTTGTCAGCAGCAATGGGTATTCCTCATCAGGAGTTTCTTTTGGTCCCTGTTCTTCAAGAGGCATGAATATTCCTAATCCGTCTGGGTGTGCAAACTTCTCAATGTGCATCATAGCAGTTCCAGGGTGGTCTTCAGATGGGCAAGGCCAGTGAAGTGCTTCTGGTCTTTCCAGTCTTTCCCTGTTCATACCTGCATACTGCGGAGTTACGGTTCTAACTTCTTCGAATATATCCTGAGCAGATTCATATGTGAACATTTCAGGATCGGCACCCATTCTTTTAGCTAAGTCACAGAATATTTCCCAATCGTATTTAGCTTCTCCAGGTGCATCTACAGCTTTTCTTATTAGTTGAACTCTCCTCTCACCATTGGTGAATGTTCCTTCCTGTTCAGCCCAGCAGGCAGCAGGCAATACAACATCTGCAAATTTAGCTGTGTCAGTCATGAAGATATCCTGTACTACAAAGAAGTCTAAGTTGTCAAGTGCTTCTTCAACGTGATGAGTATCAGGGTCAGAAATTACTGGGTCTTCACCAGTGACGTAAAGGACTTTCAAGTCACCTTTTGCAGCAGCATCTATCATTTCTGGGATTTTCAGTCCAGGTTCACATGAAAAGTCACTGCATCCCCAACTACATGTAATATCTTCCATTACTTCTTTATCAGCTACTTTCCGGTATCCTGGGTAATCGGTAGGTAATGCACCCATATCACAGGCACCTTGAACGTTGTTTTGACCTCGCAGTGGGTTTACTCCTGTTCCTAATCGCCCAATGTTTCCAGTGAGCATTGCAAGGTTTGCTGTTTGCATAACATTGTCTACACCGTGGGAGTGTTCAGTTATACCAAGTGAGTAAACTATAGCTGCTTTATCAGCTTTAGCGTATTTTATAGCTATGTCTCTAATTACTTCAGCTGGTACCTGAGTTATTTTTTCAACTTCCTCAGGAGTGTATTTTGATACTACCTCTTTCAGCTCTTCATAGTTCTTGGTTCTTTCTTCTATGAATTTTTTATCTTCCAGACCTTCACTGATTATTACATTCATCATAGCGTTCATTAATGCAACATCAGTTCCAGTTTTAAATGGAACGTATTGATCAGCCTGTTTAGCTGTCGGAGTGTATCTTGGGTCAGCTACTATGAAGTATGCCCCTTTCATTTTTGCTCTCATTAATTTTCTTCCCACGAGAGGGTGGGCTTCAAGACTGTTTGCTCCAATGGAGAATATCAGATCTGCATCTTCAAAACTCGCATAAGAGTTAGTCATTGCTCCAGAACCAAATGATGCTGCAAGTCCAGCTACAGTAGGACCGTGGCAAAGTCTTGCACAGTGGTCGATATTATGGGTTCCAATAACTACCCTTGCAAACTTCTGGTTTACATAGATATTTTCATTTGGAGATCTTGCACAGCAGAAGAAACCTATTTCGTTAGGGTCATATGCACCAAGTTTAGATGTTATTAGTTCATATGCTTCATCCCATGAAGCTTCTCTGAATTCGCCATTCTCTTTTATAAGTGGAGTAGTTAATCTGTCCTCTCTGTGGATGATTTCATAACAGAAATTCCCCTTTGGACACAATTTTCCTTCATTTACTGGGTGTCTTTTCCATGGTTCTACACCAACTACTTTCTCGTCTTTAACAACGAGATTCATACCACATCCAACACCACAGTAAGGACATATTGTCGGTACGTATTTTATATCCATAATTCTATCCCCTAATTTTCTTATTTCAATTTTTATGAAAGAATATTCCGGTTTTTAACCTTTATTATGATTCATTCATAACTTTTTAATATTCAATAGTTACACGATATGCACTGAAAGTATTATTCAACACTATCCCCATACGCGTTGAAAAGTATCAGTATCGTGAAAATTTAGAATATGAGTGTTAATCCTTCTATTTTCAGTCGAAAAAAATAAAAATGAATGGAAGGATTAAATTTACTCATTCTATTTACTTGTACCTTTAGCTGAAGCTGGAGCCTCCGCTTTTTCAGGGGTAGTTCCCCTAAGATACGTCCACCAGTAGACAGCTGCAACAAATATTGCTCCACCAACGATGTTACCTAAAGTAGCAGGTACCATATTGTTTACAAAGAATTCTGTCCAGGATACTCCTCCTAAGAATATTCCGACAGGTATAAAGAACATATTTGCAACAACGTGCTCAAATCCCATGGTTACGAAAGCCATTATTGGGAACCATATTCCCAGTATTTTACCAATAATATCATCTGAAGCAACGGCTAAGTATACTGCAAGACATACAAGCCAGTTACATCCTATAGCTCTTACGAATACTTGTACCCATGTTAATGAAGTAACTGTTTTACCTGCTGCTACAAATGTTGCTCCACCTAGAGCTTTTGTTTTAGCAATGGTAATTGCAGTTGCTGCCCATGGATCTGCTGTTAAAATACCAGAAACTACAGCTAAGAAATATGCAACAAATAGAGCACCTATAAGGTTGAAAACCCAGCTTCCTACCCAATTTCTAATAAGTCCATACCAGCTTGCCTCTCCTTGAAGTACTCCAAAAGGCATATACATGTTGTTTCCTGTAAACAATTCAGAACCGGCTATAACGACCAGCATCAAACCGACAGGGAACACTGCTCCAAAGAGCAATTTAACTATTCCTGGAGGAGCACCCGCTGCTGCCAGACCTCCTGTAGCAACTTCTGCTAAAAGTCCTCCAAATGCAATATATGCACCCGCTAAAAAACTTAAAATTATCAAATTACTTAACGGTGCTTTGTCTTTTAATGCTGCTATGCTTACACAAGCCTTAGCTGTGTCTGCAGGCGATTTAAAAGATGACGGCATATCTTTTTACCTCCATTTACACTTTTTACCTATGAATATCCATAGATATAGTGAAAGGATTGTAGCCCGTTAAATCCATTTATTATTACCCGATAATAATTAAATCCAATTATTATTCCAGATAATACATAATTCAAATTATTATTACTGAATAATACATAATTCAAATTATTATTACTCTATATACGATTTAATGGACTATCATGAACTTTCATGAATATTCATAGTAATGGGACTATTTTTTCTTAATATAAATGTGTTGTTAGACAGACAGATCGAAAGGTTTATATTTGATATGCATCATATTGCTTGTCCCTAAAGGTTTAAACATGTAAAAAAATGCCCATATCATGATTTTTAGAAGAAAGAACAACTAAATAAATTAAAAAAGAAGTAAAAATATATTTAAATAATTTAATGGCTTCAATAAAGGCTTTTATTAGTTTCTTCCTTTAATCTGATCTTCTATTTGTTTCTGGATTTCTGTATCAACTTTGCCTTTTATTTGCTCCTGAATCTCCTTTTGAATTTCAGCTTCGACCTTTCCCCTAATTTGCTCCTGAATTGCCTTTTCAAGCTCTTTTGACATTTTTGCAACCTCTATTATTTAATGTTGAAAATATATTTACTATTATATTACTTCTTTTTATTTATTCTTTTTTAAAAAAAGTAATTGCATTTTTAAGATATAAGAAGACAGTTAAGTATTATTTAATTAAAATTTATTCAAATTATATTAACACAGACGCAATTCAGGATTAGTTTGTCTATAGCCCAGGTAATGTTCAATATGTTCTCATGTATGCGGTTTTATTTTTATAGTATTATAAAGATCTATTTTATGATTACTCAATAAACTTATATAGTCATGAATTAACCTAAACATCAAATAAAATAATCAGTTTATTAAGTGCAAAAAATGTCAAATAGTAATGTCCATGACATGAATGAAAATGAGCTTAATCTGTAAAATATATAATAGCATAAACGATTGACTCAATCACAACAAGGTGGTATTTTGGTATCTACAATCATCTGTCCAAGATGTAAAACTAAAAACAGTAAAAAAGCTAAGGTCTGTTATAACTGTAAAAATACTTTAAAAACCCATAAAAAACCAAGTATCTTAAGTTCTAATCCTAAATCTCGAATTGAACCAAAAATAATTATAATTGGAGCTTTAATCTTTATTATAAGTAATGTTATAATCTTAGATGCTGCATATGATTATTCAATTTTAGTATCAGGATTTGCTACAATGGTTTATCTGTACTATGCATTTAAAGATTCGCAAGTACCTACAGATTCTAAAAATAAAACAAGAGCTTTAGGTTTTAAAATAATACTGCACTATCTAGCTATAGTATTGTTAGGCATTATAGCATTACTTGCACTCGGTTATGCAAAGTAAATAACTAAATGTGCAAATAAGCTCTTAACTCCTGATAAAAAAAGAAGGATTGTCAAATTAAATTTGCTTTAAATATACAGACAGTTTTCTGTTTGTTTAAAATTTATACTTAATCCTTCAATATTTCATCCAGATCAAATGATAATTCAGCCGCAATTTCTTTAAGCTGATTAAATAAAGCGTCGTCTACAGAAAATCCTTCTTCTCTAAATCTTTTAATGTTATTTACTTCCATATCTCCAGGAATGAAGATATTTTCACCTGAACCTTTAATTTCCGCTACAAACTCATCAACTTCTTCTTTGAATTGATTGATATCCACGAATTTTGATGGGTCTATTGCCATTAAAAGGTCACCTTTTGTACACATTTCATCAGAACTTGCTGTTCCTTTAACTCCTTTACCAAATGCAGCCCTTACAAGTGGTCCCGCTAGAATTTCAACCATGAATGCAAGTGCATATCCTTTATGTGCTCCAAAAGGCAAAATTGAACCTTTAAGAGCTGCTTCAGGGTCCACTGTAGGGTTTCCTTCACAGTCAAGCGCAACATTTTCAGGGATCTTTTGGCCTTTTCTGAGAGCTTCAAGAAGTTTTCCCCTTGCAGAAGCGGAGGTTGCCATATCCACTGATACATAATTTTTATTTGCAGGGATACCAATTGCTATAGGGTTAGTACCAATTATTGGTTCTTTACCACCAATTGGGGCTACTGCAGGTTCTGTATTGGCTATTACAAAACCTATCATATCCTGCATAATTGCCATATCCGAGTAGTAGCCTGCAACTCCAAAATGGTTAGAGTTATGTATTCCAACAAGCCCTATACCAGTTTGTTCTGCCTTTTTCATTGCCATTTCCATACCTTTATATGTTACAACATGCCCAAACTTGTGATTTCCATTTAAAAGGGCCGTGGCCGCTGTTTCTTCTTCCACAGTTATTTCTGCTTCTGGGTCTATTGTTCCAACTTTTAATCCCTTTACATACTGTGGAAATCTTCCTATTCCATGAGAAGTAAACCCCTTAAGATCAGCGTCCATAGTAACATCAGCAACTATGTATGCATCCTCTTCTGGTATATCCAATCTTGTTAAAATTTCCATAATTATTGATCTTTCTTGTTCAATTGTTATATTCATGCAATACACCATCTAATTTTTAATTTGTGAAAATCCAGTTAAAATTTAAATTAAGTTAACGATATCTCCATTAAACGCTTTTATTTTGACTGTTTCATCCTCGTTATCCACAACATTTCCTATATTATAAGCTTTGTTGTACTTTTTAATAACATTTATTGTTTTATCAACGTCTTCAGAAGGCACAATAACTACAAATCCGATACCCATGTTAAATACCCGGTACATCTCTTCTAACGGAACATCTAAAGAGTAGATAGATTTAAAAATTGAACCGGGTTCTGGCAGATCATCGATATTATAACTAATACCCTTTTTAAGCCTTTTTAAATTTAAAAACCCGCCCCCAGTAATATGGGCAAGACCGTGGATATCAATATCTTCCTTTAAAAGTTCAACAATAGGTTTTACATAAATTTCAGTGGGTTTTAAAAGTTCTTCTCCAACTAATTTATCTGGATCCTCTGGCAGAGGGCTATCAACTTTTAAATTCGCCTTATCAAAAAATACCTTCCGGGCAAGACTTAATCCATTACTATGGACACCGCTGCTTTCTATTCCAATGAGTACATCGCCATCAGCGATATTTTCTCCAGTTATAATTTTATCAGCGTCTACGATTCCAATTCCTGTGCCTGCAAGGTCAAAGTCTTTAATTATCTCTGGAAGGGATGCTGTTTCTCCGCCAATCATTGCTATTTTGGCCATTTTACATCCTTCAGCAAGTCCTTTTCCAATTTGAGCTGCAATTTCAGGATCTGCTTTTTCAACAGCAAGATAATCTACCATTGCTATTGGTTCAGCACCTACACAGAGAATATCATTTACAACCATCGCAATACAGTCTATTCCAACTGTATCATATTTATTCATCATTTTTGCAACTAATATTTTGCTTCCAACACCATCTGTACTCATGGCGATTGCTTTATCTCCTAATCTTACAAGTGCTGCAAAATGGCCGCTTTCTGTAATCACGTCTCTAAATGAGAGCGTATTTTTAATTTCGGAAACTAATGCAGAAACTGTAGCTTCCTCAAGATTAATATCAACACCTGATTCTGAATATGTTACCATGTAAGTCACCAAAAATTTTTAAATTTTAAAACCTGCAAAAAATCCCACAAAAATTTTTAAATTTTGTGGTACTCAAACACTCCGTGTTTGGTACATGTGAGAAACTGTTGAAATTTACTATTTCAATGCATAGAAAATCATAGATTTTCTAATGTTTCATTTCTCACGATTACGGAGCTCTCAAAAATTCTTTGAATTTTTGGGGGCGTAAATCAAAGTTAGAAAAATGCAAAGCATTTTTCTACATGCAAAAACGAAGTTTTTTGCGGTTACGAAACTAATGTTTCGTAAACATAAAAAATCTCCGATTTTTTAAGATTTACAAGCTATGCTCCGTAAACATCGAAAATTGTAAATTTTCAAATGTTCAGGAAATATTACACATTTCCTTCAACCTCAAAAATTTATTTTTGCAGTTTTATTTTTTGAGGCCGCCAAAAATATCGTTTCCTCGGCCCTCGAAATCATGGATTTCGAAAGTTCGAAAATTCTATGTTTGAGAATTTTCTCAACTCAAAATAAATGTAATGTAAATTAATATCTATTATCTAATCAGACCTTATAAAACTTTTTAGATTTTCCATAGATAGAAAAATAGATCATAGACTATATTTTCCCATATGTACTAATATTAATACTTTTCATGGGATGTTTGTTTTTGAAACTTAGTTTTTAAATAGAGATACTTTTTCCAAATCTGAACTATTTAACGGCTTTATAGATCTTTTTTCAGCAGAATCTGTTAATAAGATTTCAACTACATCTGTTAATGCATTAACTCCAATATATTGGATATCCTCATCGCCATCATTGAGTAAAGATATTAGTCTACGCAAATGGCCTCTTTCTGTAAAAGTCGATACATAAAAATTTGCTAATTTTTGCAGTGATTCATTTTCATTAGACTTAAAATTTTGAATATTCAAGCAGCTTGTTTCTTTATATCCTATTTCATTGTAATTTTCAATTTCTTCCAAATAGGGAATCATTTTATCTATTTTACGATTTAAAGCGCGAAATTTACATATTAATCTATTAAATAAAGTATTGTTATGAAATATACCGTTTTTAATACTAGTTTTGGATATATCTACTAAATTTTGTTTATTTGGAGAATATACAGACAAGACAGATAAAAATCCAAATTGATTAACTCTAAATATAATCCTGTTTTTTAATCTACAAAAAACATCAAAAACTGCATCCATTACTTCAAATCTATGAATTTCGTCGGCTATTAAATCAAGCGAATATTCAGCAGATTCACTGGAATCTTTATCTCCATTTTCAGATTCATTTTTTAGCTCTCTGACTACAAGTTCTCTGATTAACCCATCATCTATCAGGACAAACATTTTTGTAAGGGCAGCATTCCTTACATTTTCGTTTTTATGAGATATCATTAACCGTATAATTTCTAAACCCAACTTCAGTTCCTGACTTTTGGAATATTTAATTGAATCAATAAGAAGTCGTTCTAATTCTTTAAGAGTCTGAGAGTTATCTTTTAGTATATATTCTTTGTTTATTAATCTTTCAGCGTTATTTGAGTATCCTAAAGTATCATTTATGAGCATAATTTTCTTTATAAGTGATTTTAGCTCCATATCACTTCTCCTAAAAATTTATCCCAGATACCTTCCTAAAAGTTAAGTGAATATATATTATTATATTCCAATAATTTATTAAATATTACGTTTAAGACATGCAAAAATTTAGATTAATGAATCGAATGATCAAAAGTAAACTAAGGATCAAAGTAATCTATAAAATTAAATATAATTTAATTATACATTAACAAAAGGTCATAACTAAGTTAATTATTCAATAAATACATTTAAACCGTTTAAAGCAAAATTAAAATATAATAAATTAAAATTAGATTAAATACGAATTTTTTTCGAAAAACTTACATACAATTAAAAATTTGAGAGCGTTAAAATCAAATTAGATAAAGAATAGCTAATTAATCAAATGGATTACCTTCAGATAGTATTTAAAGTATATCACTTAAAGAACAAGAATGATCTATAAATAACAATAAAGATCTATATTGTACGTTAATTACAGGTGATAAAATTGAAACTAAACGAAGTGGTTCCATTAGGAAGAACATACAGAGAATACAAAGATATGTTCAACATTAATAACATGGATTTAAATAAAAAAATATTAGACTGTGGTGGAGGCCCATCAAGTTTCAATTACGAGATGAAAATGCAAAACAATAAAGTCATTACTATAGATCCATTGTATCAGTTCACTAAAGGAGATATTAAAAAAAGAATAGACGAAACCTTTGACAATGTAATGGGTCAGGCAAGAGCTAATAAAGATGATTATATCTGGAAAAATATTAAAACAGTTGAAGAACTTGCCGAAACCAGAATGTCTGCAATGAATTTATTTTTAAATGATTTTGAAGCTGGAAAAACAGAAAAACGTTATATAACTGCCCAGCTCCCAGATTTACCATTTAAAAATTCTCAATTTGATTTAGCCCTCAGTTCTCACTTTCTATTTTTATATTCAGACATGCTTTCACTGGATTTCCACATAAACGCCATCACTGAAATGCTGAGGGTAGCCCGCGAAGTGAGAATATTCCCCCTGCTTGATCTAAGTACTGACAAATCACAGCACGTTGAAGAAATAATAAGAATTTTTAAAGAAAAAGGAATGCAGGTCTCCATTGAAACTGTTAATTACGAGTTTCAAAAGGGTGGAAACCAGTTAATGAGAATTTGTAAAAATTAAAAAAAGGTAGGATTACTGAATCCTAACAGTTTCCAGGTTCATTGGAGTTTTTGTCTCGATTTTATAAGACCTGTAAATACTTGACGCAAGATCAAGGGTCTTATAGTTATCACCGTGGCATATAAGGATTTTCTCTGGTTTTGGAGATAATTTTCTTACATAATCCATGAGCTGTTTTCTGTCTGAATGACCACTGAATCCTTCAATAGTTTTTATTTCCATTTTTACGTTGTAAACATTGGTTTTACCGTCTTCTTTAAGTGGAATTTCCTTCCATCCTTTCTGTATCCTTCTTCCAAGGGATCCTTCAGACTGATAACCAACGAAAACAAGTGAACTTTTTTCATCTTCACATAACCACTTGAAATACTCTACAGAATTTCCTCCGGTAAGCATTCCTGAAGTTGAAAGAATTATAGCTGGTTCTCCTTCTACTATTTCCCTTCTCTCTTCCATTCCATTAACCTTATGGAACACATCTGAAATAAATGGGTTTCTTCCCATGTGGAATATCTGGTCACGGAGGTCTTTACTTAGGTATTCAGGTCTGGCTGTGTGAATTGCTGTTGCTTCCCATATCATTCCATCGATATAGACTGGAACTTCATCAATAATTCCATGTCTGATGTACTCTTCAAGAACTATCATAAGTTCCTGAGCCCTTCCAACAGCAAAAACAGGGATTAAAATTTTTCCCCCACGTTCCAAAGTCCTGTAAATTGTTTTTACAAGTTCTTTTTCTGCGTCATTTCTGGTTGGCTGCACATCTCCGTGTCCACCATATGTACTTTCCATTACAAGTGATTCTAATCTTGGGAATTTAGACACTGCAGGTTCTAAAAGCCTGCTTCTTTCATGTTTAAAGTCGCCAGTGTAAACAAAGTTGTGCTGGCCGTCTCCTATGTGCATATGTACGATTGCAGATCCTAATATATGCCCTGCATTGTGGAGAGTTAAACGTATGTCAGGAGCTATATCAGTTACTTCACCGTAATCTAAAGTTATAGTATGTTTAACACATTTTTTCACGTGTTTAACATTAAAAGGAAGAGGTTTATCCTCACGATGGGCTATGTCTATATTATCTAACTGTAATAATGTCATTAAGTCCCTTGTTGGGGTTGTACAATAAACTGGCCCTTCATATCCATAATGGAAGAGATATGGTAAGAACCCTGAGTGATCAAGGTGTGCGTGGGTTATTACCACTGCATCAAGATTATCTAAAATAAATTCAGGAACGTTCAAGTAAGGATAAGAACTCTTTTCATCAACTCCAGCAACATTAACTCCACAATCGAGTAAAATCTTACTATTTGGGGTCTGTAAAAATAAGGAAGATCTTCCAACTTCTCTAAATCCACCAAGTGATGTTAAACGTGTCCATTCATTATCAAGAGATACAGGACGGTGAATTTTATTTCCAAGTGATTGTAGAATTTGTTTTCGTTCTTTACTGTTTTTCCTTAATGTTCTTCTTACCCTCTGTATAATCTCAGAAGATATAGGGGGTGTTCTAAGTATTTTAGGTGCCCAACCAGTTCCTTTAACTATTTCTCTTGATGTAGTACCATATTTACCTATCACAAGGCCAGGTTTTCTTGCTTCTATTATAACTTCGCATGTAACATCATCAAAAGAGATGTTGGTTATTTTAGCCTCTTCAGGAACTATTTCATGGATCTTTTCAATTGCTTTCTCAGGCTCTGCAAGTACAGAACGATCAGAACGGATTATTATCCTTTTTCTTATGTCTTTTGCAAGATCCCTTATAAGTCCTCCATTTTCGGTTATGATCTCGGGGTTTTTTGTGTATATTACAACCTCCGGACCTTCAAACTCTACCTTTGCTACTTGTACTCTTGACGGTAATCTTTGTACTATTGTATTTTTAATTTCTTGAATCTCTGAACCCATAAAACCACTTCTAAAAAATAGAAAATACCGTAAACTAAGTTTACAGATTTAATAAATCTAATAATAATAAATTCATGTAAATATTAATTGGGGGCAAAAAAAAGTTAATTTATTTTCTTAATTTACTTTTTACCTCTTCTTCAGATAACATTTTAAAACCTTCTTCAGTTACAGTTGCAACTAAAATTCCATTACCTGAAAATGCATCTCTTTCCATTGCAGATTGTATTGCTCGAATAGCAATTTCAACTCCTTCTTCAACATCTAAATCTTTATTATACCTGTCTTCAAGAACCCCATAAGCAAATGGTGAACCTGATCCAGTTGAAATCATGTCATCTCCTATTACTCCACCTGCAGGATCTAATGAGAATAATGCAGGTCCATTATCGTCGACTCCTCCAAGTAAAGTTTGAACATAAAACAGTGATGAATGTAATATATTTGCTGTTAAAGTTGCAGCTGATTCAACGCTTATTCTTGCGCCGTTTCTAAGTCTATATAAGGCTACTTCCGCACCTATATATTTCATTAAACTCTGGGCATCACCTACGCCTCCGGCTATTGTGGCCCCTAAATGATCATCAATTTTAAAAATTTTGTCAGCGACCTTGTGAGCTATTAAGTTACCCATTGTGGCCCTTCTTTCTGTAGCAAAAACAACCCCGTCTTTACATTTTAAACCAACAGTTGTAGTGCCTTTTAATTTGTTTTCATCATTCATGAATACACCTCAAAAAAATACAAATAAATAAAAATAGTTTCCTATCCCTAATATTGGAGTTCATATTATATAAAGATTGCTTGTTTTACCTTCTGTTAATTTTAAATTTAAACCTTTTATTTACAGTCTATTCTCTTAATAAATTAATTTTGTTATTCTTTGCCAAAATATGTTCACTTAAACCATATAAATGGAAATTAAAGAGTATAATGGAAACTTAAAATTAAAATTTAAAGCATATCTTATTATTATTAAATAATTTTTAATAATATTTAGGTTTTTCTATAAATTATACAGAAGTTATAAAACTATTTAAATCTTTTTAGAGAACTAACGACTTTTCAAAACAATTTTAAGTCTGTTGATAATAATTATAATTAATAATTTTTAAACCTTTCTACAATTTTTAGACAAATCATAGTCTTTAAAAATTTAGATTATAATCACAATTTACTGCTTAAATTTATCTACTTACTAATTTTTAAGGTTTTCTAATTACTACAAAAATCAACCATACTTATAAAAGGGTTTACAGACTATGTAAAATAAAAATTATGGAGATTAAAATTATCTTTAAAATTTTAAAAATGTATTTAGAGGCGAGTTATAATGGTTAAATGCCCCCATTGTGGTATTGAATATGACGATAATGTTATAAAATGTTCATTTTGCGGATATAACTTTAAAGAATCCCCCAAAGAGAATATAAAAATTCAAAAAGTAGATGCCGGTAGAAATAAATTTAATATACATGCTATTTTTGCCGGGACTCTTGTTTATTCCGGATCAATGATTTTTATTGTAATGCTGATAACTCTATTGGGCCTGTATCATCCATTAAATTTATCTGTATTCGTCATTGCACTTATAGTTCCAATTGTAATAGGTAATATTTTAGCATGCTGGATTGGAAATAGCACTTACCAGCAGAGCATGTTAAATGGGGGAATAATAGGTATTTTACCTGTATTAGTGCTGTCAATTTTCGGTTACGGTAATCTCAGTGCATTATTCATCTTCTTCATTATGGGATCGGTAGGGGGAATTTTAGGCAATTTTATAACAAACAGACTAATTAAAAACTCTCAAACAAACCATATGGAAAAAATTAGGATTACGTTAGTATTTCTTTTTGTAATAACTGGATGCATCTTCGGTACATCAATGGCTATTGCAGGCGCCAGCAACAACAATATGACCTACGACCAGAATGGAATTTCGTTTAGTTATATTGGAGGGTTAGTTGCATTAGATAATCCTGGAAATACTCATCCCTTCGGTACAGGGAATAACCTTACTGTAGTTGCAGCATTAAACGGCATTAATAATACAGGAACTCAGTCAGATTCTTTAGTTATAAGTAAAGGTCCAGCAGCACTGTCTTTACAAGATCATGTTACTGCAGAAGAATCATCTATTCAGAAAGCTAATTGTACAATCACTTCAGAAACAAACCTAACTGTAGATGGAGTTTCGGCCACTGAAATCAATTACAACAGCACAGGCAATATTGCAGGAATAGATTTACTCCTTATAAAAAACAATACTCTTTACGACCTGAACTTCAATTACGGTAAAAACAATGAGTTCCAGAGATATGTTTGCTTTTTACTCATTGAAAAAAGTTTACATATACAATAAGTTACTTGAAAAAAAATTTAAGTGGTATCATCAGGTGATGATTACCTCTAATTTATCTTCTTTTACTGCATTTTTAATTTCGCGTGCAACCCTACGTCCCATACTCATCATTTCACCGAACATGATGTAACTGTAGGGTGATGAGTTCATAAATGTGTTTGTCCCACCATCTATCCTTGCACTCATCTCAAATACAACAATTTCAAGATTATCATTACATAAAGTCTGAAGACAGAAAGGCCCGTTCATTCCAGGTTTTACTAATTTTTTAGCAGTTTCAACAAGGTTATCTCCAATATCAAATACCTGCGTAAGTAATGATTCCCTTATAACTACAGGATGGTTTCCAGTTATAACGTATGATGGATCTGCAGGAATATCAAGCTGGTCTTTAGCAGGGACTCTGCATAGGCCATCAATTTGGGATTCATATCGGGTGTCCATACCTAAAACTTCAACTTCGTCCTTCAATGCGGAATAAAAGAAGTGAATACAGTAGTTGCAACCTAAAACGTATTCTTCGATGTGTGCTTTTTCTATATCTGCTTCTGTAATCCATTCTCTGTCAATCATGGCAGCAATTTTCTTATCGAATTCTTCAGGAGATGATGCTATAAAATATCCTTTTCCTCCCCTTGCTCCAGGGAATTTAACCATTACAGTTCTGTCAATTTCTGCACTGCTTTCGAATTTTTTAGGTATTCTTATGTTTGATTCTGATAAAAGTTTTCTCTCAAGATCTCTTTCAGCTTCCCACCTTAAAATAGACCTGTTTCCAAACATAGGAACATAAAAATCATTTTCAACACGATCAAGTCCTGCATAAGCTATAAAAGAACCATGAGGGACAATAATACTGTTTAAATCACGTAATTTCTGTTGTACATCTTCATTTACTATATCACTGAATTTATCAACAAGTATAAACTCATCAGCAACTCCAAATCTTTGATATGGAACTTCACGTCCTTTTTCGCATACTACGGCCGTCTTGAAACCTTCCTCTTTTGCTCCTTTTAGTATATGTAAAGATGTATGGCTTCCTAAGGTTGCAATAGTTATATCGCTTTTATCGTATTTATCTAAGATATCCATGATTTTCTGTTTATCTACTACACTCATTTTTGGATCTCCCCTACTTCATTAGAGTAACTTTTTGTCTATTTTGATAGTTATTCTTTTTGTCTTGATCTGGATTATACTACGAAATTAGGAACTATTTGGAAAATGAGAATACTATTTTTTTGAAAATCTTAGAATGAGCCTTATTAAATAAAATTAAAAGAATATACCTATTTTGTTTAAGATTTTTATTAAATGAACAACCATATCTTCATTTTTATTTAAAATACTGCATATTTTATAATTTCAAATAATCTTTTTGAGGAATTTACAAATTACCATAATATTTTAAATACAGTATAAAAATATTATATTTATGAAAGGCAAAGTCATCGGAGATATCCTTGTTTTAAAAAAGGAACCAGATAATTTACAAGAACTACTAGATTTACCTGAAGTTAAACGTATAGTAAAATTAGGCCATATAAATGGTCCTAAAAGAGAACCAGAAGTTGAAATACTTGTTGGTGACAACACAGAGACAATTCACAGGGAAAACCACTGTTTTTTCAAATTAGATGTTGCTAAAATAATGTGGTCTAAGGGAAACACAGGAGAACGGAAAAGAATGGCAAATTTAGTTGAAGATGGTGAAACCATTGTGGACATGTTTGCAGGAATTGGATATTTTTCAATACCAATGGCTGTACATTCCAATCCTGCTAAAATTTACGCCCTAGAAATAAATCCAGTGTCATATGGATATTTGAAGGAAAATATTGTGCTTAACAAAGTTGAAGATGTAATAGAACCAATATTAGGCGATTGCAGAGAATTTGCCCCTAAAAATTTCGCAGATAGGGTTTTAATGGGTTACATTGGAAATACACATGAATATCTTGATAAAGCTGTGGACATTGTAAAACCAGGCGGTATTATCCACTATCATGAATCCGTGCCAGATAAATTAAAATTTGAAAGACCTCCTCAAAGGATAATTGATGCCGCAGATGGACATAATGTAGAGATATTAAATAAAAGAATCATAAAAAAATATTCTCCAGGCGTTTATCATGTTGTAATAGATGCGTTGATTGAATAGGCTAATTTAAAATTTATTAAATAATATGAAAAAGCATTGTGATAATATGGATACTGATCAAGAAATAGCCCATTTGATTGAATATAATACTGCAAAGTTTTTTCTTAATTTAGGGCATTTAAATGGTGATGAAGTCTTTGATACTTCCGAAATTAAATATATATTTACAAAAAACTGGCAAAGCCGTGTTTTCATGGCAAATTTCAATGAATCAAGCGCACATTCCAATATTATGCATGTGATTTCAAGAATTAAAGAGCTAAATATACACGTTCTCTGGTTTGTCAGTCCAATGTCCCACCCGAGAAATCTTGGAAATATCCTTAAGGATCATGGTCTCACATATCGAAATGAGTGGAAAGCAATGGCAGTTGATCTTGAAACAGTCACTGAAAGTTTCAATATTCCAGAAGGTATAGAGATAAAAGAAGTTCTTAATTTAGAAGAACTGAAAATATGGACTGATATTCTGGTAAAAAGCTTTGAATTTCCAGAAATAGTTGAATCCTATAAAAAATATTTCATCAATGCAGGACTTGAAGGTCTTAATTTTCATTATTATTTAGGATTTTTAAATGGAAAACCAGTAACCACGGATGTGCTTTTTAATGGTGAAAAAGCTGCAGGTCTATTTTATATTGGAACGGTTCCTGAAGCCAGAGGGCAAGGTATAGCTAAAACTATGGTTAACTATCTTTTGAGTGAATCAAAAAATAAAGGATACAGTATTTCTATTTTACAGGCAAGCGAAATGGGATATCCGCTCTACAAAAAGATCGGTTTTAAGAAATATTATACCACAAAAATTTACAGTAGATGAAATTCCATTAAACTGCTAAATGATCAAGTTTTAAAAGATAATCACATGTTAATTTAATATGTTCTCATATTATATTAAACATAAATTACAGATTAATACCAATATACCTTTAAAATTCAATGGTAATGTTGTGATAATATGGATTTATCTGAAGCTATACTGAACAGGAGAAGTATACGGA
The DNA here is from genome assembly GCA_023436175.1 of Methanobacteriota archaeon. Classification (GTDB taxonomy): domain Archaea; phylum Methanobacteriota; class Methanobacteria; order Methanobacteriales; family Methanobacteriaceae; genus Methanobacterium_D. The sequence continues at coordinate 30,571 of JAEZKE010000017.1, read as the reverse complement.
AATATAAAGATAAAGAAATTGATGATGAACTTGTAACTAAAATAATTGAAGCAGGCGTATGGGCCCCTTCTGCTGGAAATTTGCAAAGCTGGGAAGTTATAGTAGTAAGAGACCACCAAATAAAAGTTCAACTGGCAGTTGCATGTTATATACGGGAGTTTATTGCAGAGGCCCCAGTTGTGCTCATAATATGTGCATATAAACGGAAATCGGGCGCTACTTATGGCGAAAGGGGGCGTGAACTTTACTGCATACAGGATGCAGCATGTGCAGCTCAAAACATGCTTCTTATGATTCATGATCTCGGATTGGGGGCCTGCTGGAATGGATCCTTTGATGAAGATTCAGTTTCAACTTTATTAGGAATTCCAGAGGGTATAAGGCCTGTAGCAATAATTACTGTGGGTTATCCTGATGAAAAGCCTATTCCTCCACCAAGGGAAGAAATTGAAGACTTTATTCACTATGAAACATATTAATTCTAATGTGATCCCGAATCATTTTTTAAAATTAAAAGATGAAATTTTTTAGAATTTATTTTTTGGCCAAAGTGCATAATATTTTGATGGTTGATGGACATGGACGTCAAAATCACAGGAATAGATCTGTCAGGAAAACATGAGAATCCAACAGGAATTTGCTTTTTAGACAATGATAACCTTAATTTTAGTACTCTTTTTGAAAATGAGGATATTTTAAGTTATATTGATAAAATAAATCCCGCATTAGTTGTAATTGATGCTCCTCTTTCTCTTCCAAAAGGTAGATGTTGCCTAAGTCGAAACTGCAGCTGCAGTAAAAATGGAGGGCATTTTAGAGCTGCAGAAGTAGAAATGCGTAAATATGGAAGAACACTACCACTTACCTTCCGGGGAATGCGAATGCTTACAGAAAGAGGAATTCAAATTGCAAAAATACTTAGGAATAGATATACTGTTTTAGAATCCCATCCAAGGACTATTCAAAAAATTTTAGGCTTTTCAAATTTATATGAAGACATGAAGAACTATTTTGAGCTACCAAAAAATATCAATGAACATGAATTAGACGCTGCACTGCTTGTTATGGCCGGTATTTTTTACGTTCAAAAAGAATTTATGGAGTTTGGTGATTCGGAGGAAGGAACCATAATTCTCCCTAAAGAAAACATTAAATTAGACAATATTTTAAATTTTAAAATGCATCAATAATTTACCATTATTAAATCATATTATTTTAAGGTTAACATAAATATTAGAGTTAAAATAAGCCTTATATCAAATTATAATGCAGTTCATCCATTATTTTTAATTATTTTATTAGGAACTATTTTATTAAAAAGTAATATTATTTATCATATGAATGATCATAATAAGTACATGAGACCTCCTATGACAAAACGGGAATCTGTACTTAAGGCTACGTATGAAATACTAGAATATCGCAAATATTCCGGTGTAGCAACCTTCATATTCAGAACAAAATTAATGGAACGTCTCCATGAATATAACGATGATATAATTCGTGACCTTGAGGAAATATTGATCCAGTATGAGTGGATATTAAGAGATAAAAAGACCAGGCTTTTAATACCCACAAAAAAGCTGTTATATGCACCAGAATTCAAATTACTACACATTGGCAAGAGAACTGCTGTTCCAATAAGTACTAAAATCAGGCAATCACAATTTCTGAGGATATAACCAAAAAGAGCAAATATATCTTTAAGCTGTCTGAATGGTATGTTTATCTATCTGATAATTTTTAGTTAAAAAATGATTAAAGGAGTGATATAATGGCAGGTATGAGTCCTGAAGCTGTTTATAATTATTTAAATGGTATGCAGTATCCAGCTAAAAAGCCAGAATTAATTAAACACGCTAAAGATAATGGCGCTGGCGTGGATGTGATTAGTGCCTTAGAAACCCTTCCTGATGAGGTATATGAATCTCAAGACGACCTTATCAGAATAGGATCACAGCTTAAACATAAAGAGTGGTCACAGATTAGACACGAACACGGCAGATAAAAAGTAAAATAAGAATTTTCATTTTTATTATAAGCCAATTCCCCGTAGACTATTTTTTAAATAGCTATAGTCACTTTGTCCCTATTCCTTTAAAGAAACCGGCAAAATTTTCAATTTTGCGGCGTTAAAAATCATAGATTTTTAACAGTTATAAAAAAAGACCCCATCAGGTTCTGTTGTTTTATATAAATCTTCTATTCCTTTTTCCCATGATTCTGCATCCATCATACCTGAAGAAACTGCCTGTTTTTTAACTCCTTCCACCATTGCAATAATAGTCTTTTTATTGAACCCTTCCACTAAATCAGGTTTGCTTGAATCCACATATACGATTTTAGGTGAGACCTGAATATTATCAAATCCAGAATTTTTTAAGAGGGGGTAAATTTCTCTTCCAATCATTGGATTGCAGTCTAATCCTTCCTGACATTCAATGAGGCATTTCCACGCTTTAACTGACTCTTCTGTCTCAGGATAGAAATAGCATGACCCATGATCACCTTCAATTACGGTGATTGAACCCCCTTTTTTAAGAACTCTCCTTAAACTCTTCAGTGCCGCAATTGGATCCTTTAAATGCTCAAGCACAAAACCCTCAAACACGGAGTGTTTGGGGTGCCAAAATCATAGATTTTGAGCACAGATAAATATATGATCAAATGTTTCGTCTTCAAAAGGTAAATTTAAAAGATCTGCTTTTTGAAATTTAACATTTAAAAATCCATTTTGTTCTATTAATCTCTTCGCTTGTTTTATTGAATCTTCTGATATATCAATTGAGGTAATTTCAGCATCAGGGCTACTTTTAACAAGCCTTATCGTTTGAGCCCCTACTCCACAGCCTGCTTCTAAAATCCTCGAAAATCGAAGATTTTCGGGACACCGAAAATTCATAGAATTTTCGAGTGCTTTACTTCCAGCAGGGTATTTAGTACCCTCATGCAGAAGATCAGCAAGTGTACTTGCCTGATCAAGTAACCTGTTGGACTCTTCCTCAGAATATCCGTGAACATAATCTTTACCCATGCAATCATTCCCCATTAAAATTCGTTAGTCCGTTAAACTAATTTATATTTTCATCTTTGATCTTTGCTTCTCATTTAGTCTTTTAACGCCGAACCTTATTTAAAGAGGGATAAGATCAACATATCAAAGTAAAACTTTGAATGAATTTTATACAGAATAGTGCTATTTAAAGCTTTACAGCACATATATGTACGTTTAATAAGAAAATAATAGAAATATCTATAATTATGGCTTAAAACGGTTTAATTACTCTAATAACCAGTCAGTATCAAATATTTTATCTAAAGCTTCAGTTAAATTTCTACTCTGCCTCAATATTTCCACAACTCTTCTGTCTGGCTCAGCATATATAACCCTAAAATCAACTTCATTTTTCTCTTCTTCAGGCAAGTAAGCAAGATATTCCCCATCAATGCTAAACCTAGCATTGATCCCCTTTTCATTTCCACGGGAGTCAAGCCTTATCCATTTATTTAAACTCTTAATGAAAACAGCATTTAACCCGTGCAGGCCGAATTTTCCATCAAATTCAAGTTTTTGATAGCAGAATCCAGTTGGGACTCCCAGATATCTCAAAATAGCAGCTAATAAATGAGAATTAGCAAAGCATAAACCATGTTTATATTTCAGCACATCAGATGCACAATAAGTGATTTCATTACTGCCAATATCAATTGAATGAGAAATTTCGTCGCGTACAAATTCATAAACCGTCTTTATCAACTGAATTTCATCTTCAATGCCTTTTGATAGATACACGGCCGTTTTCTGGATATCCAAATTCTCAAAATCTATAATCTCAGAGGAAGTAAGATATCTGGCTATGTTACTGGTCTGCTGAGTTAACTGCATTTAATTCACCATTACACTTTCTGTAAATTAAAAAAGAAAATATATTATTTATTTAATAATTCATTCAATTCCTTCAAAAATCCATGATTTTTGAGGCCCGAAAATCTTCGATTTTCGACGGTTTCAGGATTATATAAATATTCCAAAGCATCTACTAAATTATCTTCTTTAAGATATGACAATGATTTATTAATTGCCTGAAGACTGGAATATATCAACAAAGTAGGCAAACTAACCCTTGCTACTCCCAGTTTCCTTAAATCATTGATTGTGAAATTATTGATATTGTAATGCTGACCTGCTGCAATACTTACTGGACCTTTAACTTCTTTTGTAATCTGTTTAACCTCATCCAGTGTTGCAGCATAGGTTACAAATGCAAGATCAGCACCAGCTTCAAGATACTGATTAGCACGGTCTATTGCAAGTTCTAATCCTTCAGACCTATTGTCAGTTGATTTTAAAGCGTCTGTTCTCCCATTTATTATGAAATTATGACAACCTTCTATTTCTGCGGTTTCCCTTGCCACCATAATTTTTTGGGCCATTAAATCTGCATCTACAATAGACAGTTTATTTTTTCCATCAGGAATCTGATCTTCAATATTAAGGCCGGCAACTCCAGTCTCTATAAACTTTTCAACCGTGTCTATCACTTCTTCAGGTCCTCCATAACCATCTTCAGCATCAGCCATAACAGGAACATCCACTGATTCCACAATTCTACGGGTTAATTCTATATTTTCATCAAGAGTAACGTCGATTTCCTTCGTGTAACCTGCAGAAATTGAAAAACTGTATCCTGAGCATTGAACAGCCGTAAATCCTGCATTTTCAATTAATTTAGCGCTTATTGGATCATATGCATCTGGCACAACGAGTGTTTCACCAGAACTTAGAAGTTCTTTGAGTTTTTTACTTTTCATAAAAAAATCCCTCTGATTTTAATTAATTTAGACTATCAAATATACCCTACTGATTTTATCCCATATTAGCTATACGGATGCCAAATAACCAACTCATATATGCAACTTCTGACATGAAAAATTTAAAATTAGTATTTAATTTACGTATAATCTTCAACTAAATGATAGTTAGATACATCTTAAAACTCAGTGATATGCTTAATTTTAATTAAAAATATACAGCTCAATTTAATTAAATAGAATGTAAATGTTCTTCTGATACTACTGCTTCAGGGCAATAAGCATAATAAAATCAGTTTAATATTGCCTTAAATGCCATAAGCTTTATTTTTATATTACTTGATAGTAATAATATATTATAAAGTAAAACTTGGAGGGGAAAACATATGTGGGAAATTGTTTTCGCAATACCAATTTTTGTAGTCGCCTACGTACTATTTTTAGTAGTAGCAATAGGCGTCATGTTCAAGTGATAATTGGACTTGGAGTATTCCTTGCAGCAATTTTTGCGATACTCACGGGTATCTAGGTATGGGCACTGCCTGAAACTAAAGGCAGAGACCCGGAAATTTTAGAAAAATCTCAAAATTCCATTAAAAAGGGGTTTACTGAACAGATGATGAGATATTAAATTAATTAAAAAATATATCCCATATACCATTTACAAAAAATAATTTTTGTACATCAAATAATATTTTTTACTTAAATGCAGCTTAAAATTAAATATAACGAATAAATAATAGCATAGTTAAATTTATATTCCAAAAAGTATTTATATCAAATCAGAAATATAATTTTTTTTACTAGTCCCTTGGGGTAGTGGTAATCCTGTGAGGCTCTGGACCTTTCGACGGCGGTTCGACTCCGCCAGGGACTATTCTTTTTCAAGACGTTAATTTTATTAATTTACAAAATAAGAAAGTAAAATCTTTTATTTTATAATTCAGCTACAACAAGCATTTCAAAATCTTCTGTGGTTAAAATGTCATTTCTATTGTAATTTCCAATTTTACATCCCAATATATCAATTTTACTGAAATTTAGTGATTTAAGGAGCCATGTAATTTCAGAAGGTACATAATAGCGTTCATTGCATCTCAAAACCATCGAATTTCCATCGTCATCTTCCATTTCAACAGTGAATATATCACGGAAAGTCATCAGATTAAATGAATTATCCCTCCAACTATTCCCATCCACCATGTTTTCATCCATAAACTCTTTAACTGAATGGAATAAAGGATAAAGACCATTTAAGGTTGTAAATATCAACTTCCCATTCTTTTTTAATGCTTCAGCAGCATTTTTAAGGATTTCAAAGTTCATTTCGTCGGTTTCCATTAAAGAAAATGCACCTTCACAGAGCATAATTACCAGATCAAACTGATGTTCAAACTGCAGTTTTCTAGCATCAGCCAGCTGAAGATTTAAATTTACTCCAGCTTCCCGGGCTTTTTCCCTTGCTTTGGCCAGCATTGCCTCTGAAAGGTCAATTCCAGTGACATTGTAACCCCTTTTTGCAAGTTCTATGTCATGTCTGCCGGTTCCACAGCCAATATCAAGGATTTTACAGTTTTTATCATAGTTAATCTCTTTTTCTATAAAATCAACTTCTCCAAGGGTTCCCTGAGTATAAACTTCATTTTCGTATTTATTAGCGTAATTTGTAAATAATTCTTCGTACCATTTTTTCATTTTACTCATTCCTTCAAATCATAATAATATAATCTAAAAGTAATCCTAATTAAATACTTTCTGAAAATAAATGGAGATTATTTAATTAAAAAATAAAGTTTTAAGCCTGTCACTTCAATCCAGATCATCCACATTGCAATGAACAGTCGCTCAGTTGCTCCATGATACGATGAAAATTGAGTATATGAGAGCAGCAAAAGTGTAAATATTGACATTAATCCCATTATCAGCGAAAATATTCGATAACGGCCCCATATAACAGTTTCACTTCTCCTTAACGCCTGCCATGTCATGAACTGCGCCACTATTATCACTAAGAATGATATGGCGCTCACCAGGCCATGTGCCGCCACATCTTTTGCATAAGTTACATCTGCCCCAACAGAAAATAGTGTCACACCTGCAAGTATTATACACAAACCAAATACAATTACCAGCCATTTTGCTATTTTTCCTGCACGATGAGGTAGATTAGCACCAAGACCAATAGCAAAACCAATTGACAAAAGACCAAATATTATGAAATTTATGTTTTGAATTAGTGCATAAGAACCAATGCCAAGGTCACTGACGTCGTTGAAGATTTGACTGTATCCTGGCCGAAGTATACTCTCTACAATTACTAAAATTACGAATAAAATCGGTGCAACGATACCACAGAGAGCAAAGAACCGTTGTTTTTGTATAAAAGTCCTGTTTTTTCCAGTCATATTTTATTTCCTCCCAAGCACATACTTCCAAATAGAACTCAAAGTATTTATCCATGGAACTTCAATAAGTGAACAATGTTCACCAATATTATGAAATTGATCTTTAATAAGGTTTTCCAGTGCATATAATCAATAAAAGTATGATTTTAAGAAATTATTCATCTACATTCCATAAAACATTTCAAAAGAGTTGTTCATACATTTAAAAAATTATATTTAAAATTTTATGTGGCCTAAAATGACGCTTAAAAAATACGAAAGAGATAAGGAAGCGAAAATACAACGTATAATCCAATCAACTAGAATTCTTGTGGAAAGAAAAGGCTATGGTGCTGTTTCAATCCGAGATATAGCAAAAGAAGCTGATGTAAGTATTGGGTTAATATATAAATATTTTCCAAATGGTAAGTTTGATATACTCAAACAACTGAGCTCAAAGCGCTTGGATGAAGATTTTATGATGAAAAAGCCCGAAAAAATTGATTTTGCAGATTTTCCAGGTTACATAAAAGAAGTTAACAAAAATATGCTTGAATTACATAGAAAAAACGCTGAAGTGGTAAAAGCAGTTACAATTGCCGCGCTAATGGAAGATGAAGTACTCGAAGATATTAAAAGTATGAGTGCAGAAGATTATGCTGATATTTTCAAATTTTTCAGCAAATTCAAGGGAGTAGATATTTCAGATAAAGATTATGTGAAAGTGTTCACAGAGTGGTCGCTGGCTGTAAAAAGCCTGATATTTTACAGTACTATGTTTCCAACCATTTTTAAAGATGATAATTCAGTTATAGACATGTTAGTCGATCTTTCGTTGAAAATTTGGAGTTATAATCCATGATTTTGTTTCAACGAGTCAAATTCATCACAATTATTTAATTTTCTCACCCATCTTCCACGGTTTTAAACGAGGAATCCATCTTGGAACATTCTTTTTATATATAACATAATCATCACCAAACCGTTTTTCTAAACCTGGTTCCTCTGAATACACAAAATAGACATGGTTCACAATAAAAAATAAAATAAACAGTATGAAGAGCTCAATTGAAGCAAAAATTAGCGTTTCACCAAGAACAATCATTAAAACGCCACTTATCATTGGATTTCTAACATATCTATATACACCGGCAACCACCAGCTTTTTTGGAGGATCCCATGGTGCCAATGTACCTTTACCTATTCTGAAAAATGCCTGGTTTGTATAAATTACAAATCCTAACCCCAAAATTATTAAAAAAGTACCTATTGCCAACATAACTCCAGATAAAGCGGAATCAAACGTTAACAGACGATTATTAAAACCTAAAATAACAAGTACTGGTATTATCAATGTAATAGTTACAGGAAGAATCAGTGAAAATAAAGCTCTTATAATCAACCTCATAAACTTATTCCCCTATAACTAAGATTTAGGTTATAATACTTTAAATATCAGAACTTGTCTTTATTTAAATTAAGTAGAGTATATCCTATTAATATTTCCATAAGTTAATTCTTTGATTTTTAATTACAATCTACAGGCATTCCTGTAAGCTTGAAGCTTTCTTAAATCAGTATAATAAAAATAAATAATTGATTTTATCCATCAATTCTTTCTATTTTAAAAGTCACTGGACGTATCGCATCAGTGCAGCAAGCTATCATAGTTTTGCCGTCTTTCATCCACCCTTCGAATATACCTTTGGAAAAATTACCTCCAGAGAGTAAAACTGTCACAAATTTATGGATATCGTTCCATGCCCAATCACAAAAACCCTCAGGTTTTTCAAATCCAGAGATAAATTCCTGTCCTTCCAAAAAAACAGGACACGATGTAACTTCATTTTGGCAGTACTCTTTTGCCAGGTCTTCGTTTAGATTTTTCTTTAAAACTGTTATTTTACATTTTGGTGTCATAAAATTACCTCCATTGATTACAAATTTTCCATTCACCATGTGATCTTCAACAGTATGGAAAGTGCAACAAACAATATAGCATTATTTATAATTAGAATAACACCAGATCCACGATTAAAACCGCCGTGGAAAAGTATGCTGACAGCTAAAAAGACACTTTGAAGTATCAGGAAAGCTGCAAAGAACAGCAGCCCTAAATTAAATTTAGATTTTATTTCCCTGTAATTCTGCCAGTAAATTTTAAATAATACCCCTAACAAGCAAACATTACCAATTCCTATAATAGCTGCAATATATAACGTCCATAAATCAATTGTATTGCTAACTGCCATTTTTTAACTCCTTTAATAAATATTGATTATTTTTTCACGACCTCTTTCCAGATCGTGAGAAAAGTCTCATAATTTTTCTCCATTTTGGAGGATAAGAAATATAACATCCCATATTTTTCTCCAGCAGAGGTAACTATCTCATTTTCTTCTAAAACATCCATATGGTACCTTATAGTTCTATAATCCACTTTAATAATCTCAGCAAGTTGATTAACATTGTAAGGCCTCTCATTTAAGAGTTTTATTATTTTAGCCCTGTTTACGCCTCCCCTGGTCCCTGCAATCAAATACCATAGCAACCTTCTCATGTTAACCTCTCTAATAAACCCTGATACTGTACTTATACGAGTTTATTAAAGTCATCTAATTTCTAATTTGTTATACATCTATCTGAAATTTCATCCCTTGAGTTCCCATCTCTAAAATGAGTTAAGGAGATTTAACCTTAGTACTGATCTGAATAGTTGAAGTAAACCAGAAGAGCAACTAAAAACAACACTGCGTAGAATATTAAAAATACAACCGTATTAATAAGATCTACCTGTAAAAACCCCCCAATTTTAAGTACTAAAACCTCAGGAGCAGCCCAAGGGGAGATATAGCATTTATCCCAATGGAACGCAGCCAGATTAGGTATAATTCCTGCAACTGAAATAATCATTGCCGGGATAAAACTCCTGAAAACCAGAGTTAAAAGCATGGCTAAGGGTACTATTACCAGAGTAGCAACACCAGCAAGCATAAAATAACTGCTGTAATTAATTACTTCAGTTGTGGTAATTGGAAAACCCAGAATAACAGCACATGCCAGATTAGTTAAAGTCACACATGCATATAACGCTATAATCAACAGTGAAATATATGCTAGTTTCCCAGTAATGATTTTCCACCTGGAATAAGGAGTAGTTAAAAGGTTTTCCATGGCGTGAGATTGATACTCATAAAAAATAGAGCTCACTGCAATAAAAGATGCTATTAATGGCCCTACAAAGAATACAAATAATTCTATCGCGCGCCCTGTGAAAGAATGCCAGTTGTACAGCCCATTACTTATCAGATCGCCTTTAACTATGAATGTGCCTATTGCTACCAATATAATCGGCGATATCATCCCTAAAAGGCCCAAGGCATAAACATAAGTGCTTTTATACTTTTTATATTCAGACTGCATTAAATTAATCATAATATCCCCTTATCGTTTGTAATTCCTAAAAATCTCTCTTCTAATGTTTTGGATACAGATTCCAAGTTATAGACATTTATTTGATTTTCAACCAGCTCGTTATTAATTTTGACATTGTCTTCACGTGCACAGAAGACTTTAAACCCATTACTATTTTCTTCAAAATTAAAATCAAGAGATTCAATTAGCTGGGCTGTCTTTTTTAACTGATCTGTTTCCACGACCAGGAAACTCTGTTCATCACTATTAATCAGTTCCATTCCGCCCTGTTTTAAAAGTTGTCCGCTGTCAATGATTCCAATATAATCTGCGATCTGCTGTACTTCACTGAGTAAATGGCTTGAAACAAAAACTGTTATTCCCATCGATCCAGACAGCTGCCGGATTAATTTCCTCATTTCAATTATTCCAGCCGGATCTAGACCATTAGTAGGTTCATCAAGAATAAGGATTTGAGGAGAATGGACAAGCGCATTAGCTATCCCCAATCTCTGTTTCATACCTAAAGAAAACTTCCCGACAGATTTATCTCCAATATTCGACAATCCTACAATTTCCAGAACTTCATTAATCCTGTTCTTTTCGGCTTTAAACATTTTAGCTGTTATTTCAAGATTTTCATAGGCAGAAAGGTTTCCATAAAAGCCCGGCGTCTCTATTATTGCCCCAATACTAGCAAGATATTCAGCCCGATTTCTGCTGATTTCACTGCCAAATATTTCAACATGACCTTTATTAGGCTTAATAAGGCCCATAATCATTCGAATTGTAGTTGTCTTTCCTGATCCGTTCCTTCCTAAAAATCCATATACCTTACCTGCAGGCACCTTAAGCTCTAGATCTTCTACTGCAGTAAAATCACCATAGCTTTTGGTAAGGCTATTAGTTCGAATAGCATAATCCATTTTAAACCTCCATTTTTATCATTTTATAAGCCAAAAGCCTTTAATCAAAATAAAAATTTTAACATTGGCTTTCTTGTGGATTTACAGTTTAAAATAAAATTAATGAGAAATAAAAAGATTTTTCAAGTTCTTTTCAAGATCACTTCTATTTTAGTTCCAGATCTCTTCCAGATCAGTACTGGAATAAATACTAAATTAGAGTGTAAAATAACAATTAGCGGCTAATTTAATATTAAAAAACAAAATTAACTTTTAAAATGAGCTTTAATTAGAGTTAGACAAGTAGTCATTAAAATTAAGATTAATAAATTTCATTTTTATTTTTTAACCAGCTCATCCATTGAAAACTGTTCACCGTGCCCAGGATAAACTGTTTTTAATTTCAAACTTTTTAATTTTTCAATACTCTCCTTAGCCTCTGATTTATCATCAATAATAGAGTTTAAATCTGGTTTTTTATTATTTGTAAGTAAATCTCCGCAAAATAGATTGCCGTCATCTGTAAGGATCCCTATAGAGCCCTTAGAGTGTCCTGGAAGATATATAATTTCAGCATCAAAACCATACTCTGAGAGCCTATGTCCCTCACCCATATGTAAATCAGGTCTAAATCTTTCTGATTTACCAAAACCAAATAGAACAGGAGCCATCATTTTGATGAGGAAATGCCCTTTTCGGTTCCAGAACATGTTTCCATGCCTGACCATTTCTAAGTCTCCATAATTCATGGCTATTTTTGTATCAAATTTTTCACGTAGATAATCAGCATTACCAGTGTGATCAAAATCTCCATGGGTTAAAATTATAAGTTTAAGGTTTTCTGGTGTGCAGCCTGCATCTTCAAGTTCTTTTTCAACATCCGAACGCTTATTTGAAGGTCCTGTGTCAATCAAGACATAATCTGAACCGTTTTTTACAAGGTAAGTGTTCACAGTACCTAACTTAATTAAACCAAATTTAATGGGTAATTCAATGGTTTTGATTTCTTGTGGCATATTTTACACTTTTTTATATGTATTTTTGTCTAAAAATATCTTCTACAGTTGCATAAGGATGAGGATACCTTCCATTTTCTTCAGTGTAAGACTTTAAAAAACGGTTAGATTTGATTTGAACCGCTTGTTCTGGGCAGTAATTGAGACATGCATTACAGAAAAAGCAGGGGATATTTTTCTGCCATACAGGTATTTTATAGTTTATATTTATTTTTCCAGATAAACAAACTTTTTTGCATGTTCCACAACCAGTACACTTTGAATCAGCACAAAATTCGACATTATAAAACTTATTAAGAATTGGAAGTATCAGCGAGAGGATTGAAAACACAGGCATATGAACCGTAAAATGAGTGTCTTTTTCACGATTTTTATCTTCGTTTAAAACAATATCATGAATATATTCCAGATTATTCTGAACTTCTGACTCCAGATCAGTTATTTCTTCTGCGGTTGCCTGGTGCCAGCCTTTAAACTTTGGGTCATTACTTGCCATGTTCAAAGTAAAATAAGAATCTAAACCCTTACTTTTCTTACCTAATACATTTTTTAAATCGATAAATGCCCTATGCTGGCTTCCAGACCTTGTTGCAACTGCAAAAATGTATTTTGCTGATTTTAAGTCTAATTTCCTAAGAAACTTTATTACAGGGGCAGGGGCCATTGCAAGATGGATAGGGAAAATAAAACCTACAGTCTCGCCGCTGCTCTCAATATTACCTTTATCTAAGAGACTTACAATCGGTATCAAATCTGCATCGGGAATCCGCTTTTGTAATTCTTTAGCTACATGCAATGAATTTCCAGTCCCTGAAAAATAGTAGAGTTCAGTGCTCATAAAAATCATTACTCCACATTTTAATCCCGTACCACCATATCCAAAATTTTCACATCATGATGATGATATCTTACGGTGTTTCTTAGTTCACTGCTGGTAATTGCTCCCTTTGGACACCAGTGAAAGCATGCGAGACAGAATTCACATCGATGCTGCCATTCGGGCATTTTGTGAACCATTTGAATATTTTCTACAGGACAAATTCTTAAACAAGTCCTGCAACCAATGCACTTTTCATCTGCATGGAAACTTCTGTCCATAAATGGTAAAAGTCCCTCATATGATTGATTTGGCGAATTAGAATATTTCTTCAAATGCATTAGTGTTAAAGGTTTAAACAAAAAAATAAGGGGCCTAACCATTAATTTAATCAATATGTAAGCTTTACCCGCCAATACGTTGGGCGTGTCCAATCTACATTCTTTTCGGGCTATAATATTTTCAGATATAACTTCAATGTTTTCTTTCCAAACCCTGGACATCTTTTGCTGTTTTGAAGTGTTGTTAATCTTTGATCCCGCCATGTTATTGGGCATATTCACCGTGAATCCAGCTGAGAGCTTACCTCCATGCGATTCAACAAGTTTACCTATGAACTTTAAGGTATTAAATGACCCGCTTCCATAAGTACAAATTGCAAATATATATTTTGACTTCATATTTTCCAATTTATGTATAAATCGCCTGACAATGAGAGGGACCCCTCCATATGGTTCGTAATAAGTCGGGAATACAAGTCCAATTACATCTGCATCAGTTTTAATGCTTTCTTCGCCCACCACCGAAACTATGGGTATCAGCTCACCCCTTAGTTTTTCTGTAATATCCTTTGCCACAGCTAATGAGTTTCCAGTCCCTGAGAAATAGTAAATTTCAGTGCTCATAAAATCCCTCATTAATCAATTCTCCCCCAACATATCTGAAATCTCCACATCTGGATGATGATAGCCCCGTGGTAATTCGCCATAGCCATGAATTGCACTCTGCGGGCACCACTTGACGCATGCAAGGCAGTTCTCGCAGTGGTGCTGCCATATCGGTTTATCATTAACCATTTTGATATTACGCACCTGGCAAACCTTTGAACACATGCTGCAGCCCTTACAATTCTCATCAGTACTATAACTTCTATCCATAAAGGGAATGATTTCATCAAATGTAAAGTTAGAACTTTCTGGAAGACGTGCTGTATTTTTCATTGATTTTAGGAAGAACGGGCTTAAAAAATCAAGTTTCATCATCTTCTCTATAATAATTACGACCAGCCCCGTGAATAAGCCATCAATATCAAATCGACCTTCTTTTTTTGCTTTAACTTGTTTATAGACAAAAGCAAGGTTTTTCTCTTTCCAGTTATTGTAAAGTTTTGTTTTATTTTCAAATGGCTTTTTAAAAGCGTTTTGCGGCATCTGAACACCGAAACCTGATGCAAGCCGGCCACCGCGCGTCCTGATCATTTCATCCAGAATTGTCAATGTGGAACCAGATCCTCCACCATAGGTACATACTGCAAAGATGTATTTTGTACTTATTTTATCCAATTTCATGACAAATCGCTGCACAACAAGGGGAATGTTGACAGTTCCTAAATAATAGACGGGAAAAACAATACCTATCATGTCTACATCAGTTGTTATACTTTTTTTATCCATTACAGAAGGTATTGATATCAAACTACCATCCATTTTTTCTGCAATGTCCTTTGCCACAGCTAATGAATTCCCAGTTCCTGAAAAATAGTAGATTTCCAGGCTCATAACCAAACCTTCATTCATTTTGTAAATCAAGTAATCCGCTGAATTTTTCAATCAGACCATCAATCTGTTTTTCGCGGTTTTTGTTCCAGATTATAATTCCGGTCCCAGAAACAGTGGCCCATTTAGATTCACAAATTTCCTTCATTTGACTGATTGCACGTTTTCCACCAGTCCAGTCAAATGGTAAACCCTTTGTAACAAAACACACCACAGTTTTACCTGTAAGGGATGAAACCTGATTTAAATAAGCAGCCATTACATTTGAGAGGGAAAACGCCTGTACTGGGGCCCCAAATATAACCCTATCATAACCACTTAAATCAGGGGGATTTTCAATTTTACTATCTTTACCAGGGACCTGTTGGCCTCCTGCTAATTTCAACTGCTGGATATCTACTGCATGCCCATCTGCAGAAAGTTTTTCTCTGAGCCTCTGGGCAACAGAATACGTGTGGCCAGTCTGAGAATGAACAATGATCCCTATTTTCATATGTATGCTCCTCATTTAAAGATCCTTTACCATGAATTTTTAAAAACTGAATTATATTATTAACTATTTTCATCATATTGCTTATAATTATTTACAACTAAAAAATAGAATTATTCAAAATAAAAATATTTAAAAACCACTTTATGATATTTTAACATTTTCTGGAAGATTATTATCAGTTATCCATGCCTTTAAAGCAGTATTAAACAGTTCTGGATTTTCCATATTCCACATATGCCCTGATTTTAGAGCAGACCCCCTTTTTGAATTTGGAAGGGCACTCCATAGATTTAATGCGGATTTTTTAACGATCCTATAATCTTTTTCTCCAGTCATGACCAGTACAGGCACTTTCACATTTTCAAGGCCATCTGGAATTTTAAAAAGCATGTTTTCTTTAATAATTCTACCTGACGAATCCGGTTCTATAATACATGTAGACTCTTTGAACTTGCCAAACAGACTTTTCGGTATATTATAAGACCTCATATAACTGTTTATTAAAAGATTATTGTTTTTAACAGGTATATAAATTTCAATAAGGTGATCTAAACGTTTTAAAAAGCTTTCAGTGGGCTGGACACTGCGTGCAATTGCCCCACTTATAAAAGCATGATCAACAATTTCAGGAGCAGTACTTAAAATCTGGACGATAATTTGAGCGCCTAAAGATATTCCAACAAGATGCGCCTTTCCCCCGTGAGCCCTTTCATTAATAATATCAATTACCATTTCTGCAGAGCTTTTAACTGTAAAAGGTTTCACATCTACACTTTTTCCGTGTTCTGGAAGGTCAATAACAATACAATGGTAATTACTGAATGATTCTACCTGTTTGTCCCACATCCAGCCTGCAATTCCATCCCCATGGAGAAAAACGATTGTTTCATCGTTGTTTTTACCTGTTTCTTTGATATATAAACTCATAATTTCTGACCTTACTTGAAGTAATTTAAAATCTAGAAAATAATTCTTATTTTTATATATTCCTTTTCTTGTTTTAAAAATTTATTCAAAATCGTAACTTTCCTAAAGATTCGGGTAGTGGCCTGTCATTTATCCATGCCATTACAACACTGCTGAAAAATTCTGGTGATTCCAATGACCATGTATGGCCAAAATTAGCTGCTTTATAGGCTTTAGAATTTAAAAGACATTTATTTAAATCCACAGCTGATTCATGGGCAACTTTAACTTCTTTTTCTCCCACTAGAATCAGAACTCTGTTTTTTGATGTGCATAAATTTTCAGGTATTCTAAACGAGCGGTTTTCACTGGTGATGTTATTTAAAGAATTCCATGTCAGTGCTTTATTATCTTTTTTAACGTATTGAAAATAGTCCACAGATATATTTTGTGCTCTCATACCCATCTTTATAAAAAAATCAGTATCTTTGAGGCGCATGTAGACTTTATAAAAAATATTCATAAATACTGCAATGCCGGATCCAACTTCGCGGGCCAGTGTCCCTGTAATCACGGCATCATGAACAGTTTCAGGTGCCATACTTAACATTTGAACAGCTACCTGCGCACCAAGAGACAATCCAACAACATGAGCTTTTCCCCCGTGGGCCTTTTCCTTAATAAGACCTATAATTTCTTCAGCTGCACCTTTCATGGTGAAAAGCTTTATATCTATACTTTTTCCATGTTCCGGAAGGTCAGGGACAAGACAATGGTAATCCTTGAATATTTCCAAGTGTTTATTCCACATCCAGCCCGATGACATGCCTGCATGGAGAAATACTATAGTTTCACGGTTGTTTTCACCTGTTTCTTTGACATATAAGCTCATTATTATACCCCATATATAAAGTTATAATAAGGTTGTAATAATATATTATTTAAATTTATAATTCGGCTGAAAAAGCCTTATTATTTTTTTAATTCAAATATAATGAACTAATTAACACTTAAAAGATAAAAATAACCATTTAAATCATAGATTTTATTATATACTATTACTATTTAATTTTTTAATCTTTTAAACCATTTAAATATCTTAAATCGTGTCCCATTTGACAGCAACATACAACTATCATGATGCACATATCTAATTCAAACTTATACTAATGAGGTCATTGATATGAACTATCCATATTCAAAAGGAGATAAAAAAGTAAAATGGGTCTCAACCGAATGGTTAGAGGATAATATGGATACTGAACTAATGATATTCGATGTTCAGCCCGACGTACACGACTATATAAAAGAACATATTCACGGAGCATTCTACTTGAACGAATGGTTCCTTAGAGAAATGCAAGGCCATGATCCTGCCAAATATATTCCTGAAGAGGCCATTGAAATACTATTTAGGAAATTAGGCATCAGAAAAGACATGCCCACATTGGTTTATACAGGCAAAGGCTCTTACTCAAAAAAAGGAGATGGATGGGGGCAGACAATGGCTGCTTATACCCTGGGGAGATTTGGCCATGAAAACGTTTATATTTTAGACGGAGGCATAGACAAGTGGAAAAAAGAAGAAAGAGGATTAACTAAGGTATTTCCAGTTGTAGAAGAATCTGGATTTGAAGTAAACACGCATGAAGAGTATTATATAGAATACGAAGAATTTAAGGATATTAAAGATAATGATAAAGTAGTAGTACTTGATGCAAGGCCGTTTAAGTACTATGCAGGCCCCAGCCTCTGGAGTAAAGATGGACACATACCTGGAGCAAAGAGTTTGCAGGCAGCTGCCCTTATGAACCCTAAAAATCGCCAGCTTCTTAAACCCATGGACGAAATAAAGTCTTTGATTGAAGAAAGAGAAGTAACTCCAGATAAAAAGATTATATGTTACTGCGGAACCGGCAGAGAGGCAACTAACCTGTTTTTAGTTTTTAAGTGGTATCTAGGTTATCCTGATGTTAGAATATATGAGGGTTCTATTACTGAATGGGTTCAGAGGGATGATAACCCAACTGTTACCGGTCCAAGCTCTTATTAAAATAATAAGTGATGCATGAATGATTGTATCTACATAGAGTTCAACTTATTTGATAGTTATTTATGATACAGTCTTGATATTCAAGTTTCATTGGATTAAAATGACATTTCATACAGGAATATACTGAAATTTGTCAGTAAATACCATTTTAAGATAATTAAAAAGAATGATTAATTTCAATTTATCTTAAAATTATTCATTTCTCTATAACCCCATCTCTAATCCTCATTACTCTTGTATCTTTAGTAGTTTCTACATCATGAGTAACCATTATAACTGTGGTTCCTTCCTGATTAACTTCATGCAACAGATTAACTATGTTTTCAGTAGCTTCTGAATCGAGATTTCCAGTCGGTTCATCTGCTAAAATGAATTTAGGGTCGTTTACCAGTGCCCTGGCAATTGCAACTCTCTGTCTTTCTCCTCCAGAAAGTTTTGAAGGCAGATAATTCATTCGATCCTTAAGACCAACCATCTCTAAGCATTCTTCTGCTCTTTCCCTTCTGGAAGATTTATTGAGCTTTTTATTACCACTTAAATTTCTCAGGGGGAACTCTACATTATCACGAACTGTCAACGAGGGTAACAAGTTAAATGTCTGAAAAACATACCCTATCTTTTCTGCCCTCATTTTTGTGAGCTCGCCTTCGGACATAGTCGCTGTTTTCTTCCCATCAATAAATAAAAATCCTTTGGAAGGATTATCTAAACATCCAATCATATTTAAAAGAGTAGATTTTCCCGAACCTGAAGGACCCATTATAGAAACAAATTCTCCCTTGTTAACAATTATATTTAAACCCCTAAGTGCATGAACTCTCGTACTATCCAAATTATAGGTTTTCCAAATCCCCTTTCCATTAACCAAACCCTTCATAATTACACCTTCAAAAACTATTCATATCTCAAAGCCTCAATTGGACTTATACGGTTAGCTAAATATGCAGGCAACAGTCCGGAGAATGTTCCTATCACAAAGACTATCACTGCCACCTGCACTACTACTGCTGATGGTACTGCAAAATGGAAGAAATTAACATCTTTAGCACCCATAAGAATTCCAAGGATATCATACACAGGAGACATAAGCAAGATTCCTATAACTCCACCTATAACGCTCAAAATCAGCGATTCATATATTATCAAAGACATTACTGACTTCCTACTTGTTCCAATAGCCCTCATTGTGCCAATTTCCTTGGTTTTTTCCTTTACAGACATCATCATGACGTTCATGATCAGGATCATGGAAACGACGAATATAAAGACACTTATCATATTCATAAATATCTTGATTTGACTTAAATTCTTATCAAGTGTTTTTTGAGTGTCATTTTCAGAATAAATGCTGTATTTAGGGTAGGCATTCTGCAAATTGTTCTCAGCATCCTGTGCTGAATACTGTGCTTTTGGTTTTATAATTACAGTGGAAATGATATCAGGCCTGTCTGAAATATCCTGAGCATGAGTAAGAGACATGACCATCGAATTATCAATAGTAAGTGGCCACCCCGTCCCTACTTTACTCATAACACCTACTACTTTAAATTTATTGTCATTAACCTTAAAAATGTCTCCCACCGTTACATTGTACTTTTTAGCAGCTTCAGATCCTAAAATAACTGCATTACTACCTTTCCCAACTAAAGAACTCGATCCATTCACAGTAGCATTTTCAATGAAAGCCTGCTCCTTACCCGGCGTTAAACCAACCACCATAACCTGAGTATCAAAACTATCAGTTGAGCTGTCTTCCAAAGGCGCAAATAACGCCATAGTACTCTTTTGTGCGTCAACTACTTTACGGTCAAGTACCTCTTTGCCGACACTTTCAGTTATAATGCTTCCAACAGGAGGATAACTGGTCCCATTTTTTTCAAAAAATAGTTTTCCATTAACAGTGCCTAAATCTCCTTTAAGGCCATTTTCCATTTCATACAGAACAAGATTAACCACCCCAATAAGCAGGACACATGCCATCACCCCTATTATACACATGGCAGCACGGCCCTTTTTTGCTTTAAAATCTTTAAACGCTACATCTAACACTTTTTATCCCCTTTCACTTAAATTTAGTTTATTATTCTTCTCGTAATGATGTATTATTGAGGGGTGATATATAATGGTATGTACTGACTGGGCCATATCCAGATCCCGTGAGTTATTATAATTAATTTAGAAAAAGTTGTGTATTAATGATTATTTTGCTTAAACAGACTTTATCAATTGCTTAAAGTGAAAATAAATTAGTAAACAATTAAAATAGAAAAATATAATTTTTTATTCAATTGATGATAGAAAGTTCATCACATGTCCCTGAAATGCTTCAGCACTTAATATATACGCCATATGCGCCCCTGGAAGTGAGACAAACTTAGAGTCTGGAATAAATTTAGCTAATTCCGGTCCTGAATACTTTTTAGGCCAGATTATATCTCCTTCTCCAGCTATAACAAGTGTTGGCGCTGTAATTTCACTGATCCAGTTACTCGAGTCAAATGTAGCAAGTGCATCATTTTGCCGTTTAAACGCGTCCACTGTCTGGGGATTTAATACAGGGGCCATAGCACTTTTAATTCTATCAACAGCTCCAGGATTTTCTAATACTTCTTCAGGGAACGACCATATTGCAGAATGTTCAGCCAGTGCATCAGGATCGCTTCCATCCATAACACGTTTTATTGCCTGTTTACAAGCATAATTAGCGCGGAAAGAATTTTTCATACTTGTTACAACAAGTATCAGACTTTTTACTCTATCTGGATACAAATGAGCAATATTTTGAGCAATCATTCCACCCATAGACGCTCCAAGTATATGAGCCTTTTTAATTTCAAGCACATCCATCAAACCAATGACATCAGCAGCCATCATATCCATAGAATATTCCATATCTGGCCTATCAGTACGTCCTGCACCACGGTTATCAAATGGGATTACTCTGTAATTCTTAGAAAATGTAGGTATCATATCTTTCCACTGGGATGACTCCGCCCCATTACCCGATATTAAAATTAAAGGTTCTCCTTCACCGTGTGTTTCATAATACATGTTTATATCATCCACTTTTACTATTGGCATTTTCATCTTCTCCTTTTAATTATAATCTCCAAATCTCTTAAGAAATTGAACTAACTTTTTTTGAGCATATAATGCATGAAACCCTTTATATCCATTGCAAACTCCTGTTCACTGACTCCCTCACTTTTCAGCATGTCTTTATAGAGACAGCTCATATTCGACATACTCTGAGAGATCAACGACATCAAAACTGCTGCTTCCATTGGGTTAACATCTTCTCGAATTGTACCATCATCAATTCCAGATTGTATCAAATCCCTCATGATAAACATTAAATCTTTAAGAATCCCCATTACCTTTTTATATTCTTCACTACTGCTCAAATTATCTATATCAAATTTAGAAGATTGTGGACCATATAAAAGCTTTAAACAACCAGGATATCCAGTTGAAAATTCGTCCATTGCATTTCCATACAATAAAATCTTCTCGTAACCAGTATTACCCTTCTTTATTTCTTTTTTAGCCATCTTAACTAAAATATGGACATTCTGTAAGACTATAGCAAAGTATAAAGCTTCTTTGTTCTTGAAATAATAATAAAGTGTGGCCTTGTTTACTCCTACTTCTTTAGCTATGCTGTTCATTGAAACTTCATCGTAGTCTTTACTTAAAAATAGCTTCTGAGCCGACTCCATAATATAATTACGCTTCATTTCCTTCTCTTTTTTCTTCAGTTCTTTAATAGACACCCCTTACCACCACTTTTTGATCATCATTTTTTAACCATGATTTGGACTTTCAACCGATGGTTGAATATTTAACCATAGTTAGAAATAATATATAAAGATTTGGTTTTAAAATGAGATTTTTAAATACTACCCAAGGATAAACTACAATTAAAAAAAAATAGAAATGAAGATAAATTCCCCTTAAACAAGCACTTCCAAAAACCATTTACTTATTTTATCAGTTTATCACTCTTCTGGAACAATTTCAAATGGCATTTACTGGAGTTATGACACCTGTTTGTACTGGTTATTTTTGAGATGTTACTTCTAGGTGGTCCGTGGGCATGTTTGTTGCTGTGTCCTTCTTCTACATGTTGAGCTGCCATTGCTCCAGAAAACCCTACCGCAGCTAAAAATGCAAGCAGGATGATTCCTAACTTTATTTTCATGCAATCACACCTCCACATGTGTCCCTGCGCAATTATTTTAGGTATGCGCAGGAAGTTATTTATGTGAATTATGTAATAAAAAACTTGTTGTTTATACTAATAAAATTCATAAAACTCTAAAAACAATATTTGGCTATAAATACGAAATCTTATCTAATGAATTTAAATTAACAGATTCTTCATCAGGATGTCTTTATGTTCAAAAACTGGAAAGCTATGGCAGAAAAATTTGAAATAGAAACTTATGCACTTTATTTAGCCTATAAAGACCCAAAAGTTCCATTGCGCATTAAAGTTGTTATTATTTTGGTTATTGCCTATCTTTTAAGCCCAATTGACTTAATCCCCGATTTTATACCAGTACTAGGTTATCTCGATGATTTTCTGTTGATAACTGTGGGAATTCCTATTTTACTTAAAATGGTTCCCAAAGAGATAATAGATGAACATATAGAAAATGCAAAAACAAAGTTCAGTGAGGGAATACCTAAAAGCAGGGTTGTGGCTTTGATTATTGTGTTGATTTGGGTTTTGGCTGCCGTTGTGATTTTAAATTTTATTATAAAATTTATTTAAAATAACTTAAAAATAAAATAATAATTGCAATTACTCCTCATTAAATTGCTCATATACTCTTTCACAATCTTTACAAAAATGAATAATACTTTTTTTAGATTTATTTTTAGGATCTATATTTTCCAAAATATTATCTAATTTTACATATACATCCTTTTTACGTCTCCTACTACAATAATAGCACTTTACATCAAGATCAGGAATTCTTACTTTAAGCCCAATATCTCCTGTAAGACAACTGGCCATATCTTTACTTAAAAAAACTTTATTTAAAGCTTTAACAATAGTATTTCTATGTTCGCCTAATTCTTCCCCAAATTCCGAAACAATAGCTAGATCTGCTTTTGATTTATAAATAGTTGATATTACTCCTTTTAACATTAAATGATTTCCTTCTGTATTCTTAATAGATGGATTAAAATCATCTTCTTCAATAGAACCAAGATGAGTAATTATTATATCTACTCCCCTATATTGCCTTTCAATATAATCACTATGCCCTGTATCACTTGTATACCCTATTTTAAAAGGATTACGTTTAGTATATTCTCCAATTCCGTATAATTCAAGTAAAACACCAACAGAATAAGTTGTACTTAAAATTTCATCATGAATTGCATCCTTAGCTGTTATTTTTAGGTTATAACCTTCAGGATTGTAGGTAACTTCCTTTTCTAAAGGATATATATGCTTTATTTTGGCATTATCTCCATTTTCATCTAAAGGAATCCATCCTAAAAGCTTCTTTATAGTACCTAAGTTCATAAAAACGTCTATACTCTTTTTTTTATCATTTTTCTCGTTGTATTCAAATATTAAAGTAAGTAAAGATTCAAAATCAACACAATGATCAATATGTGCGTGAGTTATAATTACAGCATTTATATCATCGATTACGAATCCATTTGCAAAAAAATTATCTAAAAAATCAAATCCTGGATCTATAACTATTCCTTTTCCGCACCATCTAATAAAATATCCTCCACCTAAATTTGAATCTGTTCCGGTAGGAATAGTAGGAGTATATGAATTCCACCTTCTTAAAACTATTAAAAAATTATCTTGAATTGGCTTATTTCTAGGATCCAAAGAACTAGCAAGTTTTTTTTCATTCTCATTTTTAGCTTCGAGAATTTTTTTATAATCATCCTTTAATTCTTTAATAATCTCGTCTTGAACATCTATTTCTAAGATTTTCCCTTTTTTTTCATCTTCAGGTAATTCTGATTTCTTTATATCTTCTTTTTCTTCAGAATAGAGTCTTCCCCTATCTTCTTGTGCCTCATCAAATTTATCTGTATTCATCAAAATTGAATTTTTTCTAAATCTGAGAACCCTACTTTTAGGGTTAATTTTAAGACATTTATCTATACATTTTATGGCTTCTTCATTTCTACCCAATTTATTAAGTACTTTCCCTTTATTAGCACATGCTAAATCTGATTTTGGATTAATTTCCAAAGCTTTGTTAAAACAACTTAATGCTTCTTCATATCGCCTTATACTGAAAAAAATATTACCTTTATTGTTCCATGCATAATCATATTCCTTATTAATCTCTAGAGCTTTATCAAATGATTCCAAAGCTTTTTTATAATTACCCATGTGTCTAAAAACAATTCCCATAGAATTCCATGTTATATCACATTTAGGGTTAATTTGTAAACATTTTTCATAACATTCTAAAGCTTCTCTAAATTTTCTTTTATTAGAAAAAATATGACCTTTACTTAACCAAGAACCATAATCTTCAGGATCAATCTCTAAAGCTTTACTATAAGCTTCCATTGCTTCATCAGGACGTCCCAATTCGCGTAAAACATTTCCTTTATTATTATAACCTTTTACAAAAAAAGGATCCAATTTTATTGCTTTATTAAAATGTTTCAATGCATTTTTCCAATCTTCAGCTAAAACTGCTAATCTAGCTTTAATATACTCTATTTCTAACTTACTATCATCACGAATTGCTTTTTCAAGTGCTTTTTCATATATTGGTTTAGATTTAAACGTTCTAAGACGCATGTCATTATTAAATAAACTATCTGCTTCTTCTAAAAGATCATCTAATGCTTTAGACATTTTATCACTACCATAAATGTAAAATCCAACTAATAAAGAACAATTTATCTACTATTTATCATTAAAATATCATAATATAAAAATATATATCAAAAAATAGCTGTTTTAATAAGAATATAAAAACAATGTTTTAAAATTGTTTATAATTTTGATATACTCCCGTTTAAACTAATTAATGGAGCCATAATCATGTTCGAACTACTCATCGCAGGAATCACCCTCGGCCTCTACTCTGGCCTTTCACCAGGCCCATTACTCATCCTCCTCCTATCCCAAACCCTAAAA
The DNA here is from genome assembly GCA_023436175.1 of Methanobacteriota archaeon. Taxonomy (GTDB): domain Archaea; phylum Methanobacteriota; class Methanobacteria; order Methanobacteriales; family Methanobacteriaceae; genus Methanobacterium_D. The sequence continues at coordinate 4,852 of JAEZKE010000017.1, read as the reverse complement.
CACGGGCACAAAGAAGGCATAAAAGTCGCATTCTCCCCGTTGATTACAGACCTGCCAATTATAGCAATATCCCTGCTCTTCTTATCATTTGTTGCAGGATACAGCTCAATTTTAGGCATCATATCACTTCTTGGAGGTTTATTTTTACTTTATATGGCCTATGAAAGCTTCAAAACAAGAGAACTAACTGAAGATATTGGAGCAGATGAGCCAAAATCACTTAAAAAAGGAGCAACAGTCAACTTTTTAAATCCCGCCCCATACCTATTCTGGATAACTGTCGGTGGGCCTATAATCATAACCGCTTACACAGGCAGTATTTTAGCCCCATTAATGTTTATTATAGGTTTTTATATTCTTTTAGTGGGTTCAAAAATAGTTCTGGCATTCGCTGCAGGTAAATCCCGCGAATTCATTACAGGAAGGCCTTATCTTTACATAATGAGAATTTTAGGGGCAGTACTCGTTATATTCGCGCTTTATTTCTTCAATCAGAGCATCCATTTGTTAATAAAATAGAAAAATTGTTTAATTTATTTAAAAATGGATTAGGAACAGTTTTAGACATATATCTGAGGACAGCTTCAATCGCCACCCCCGCCAAAATCTCCTCCATCGAACCCGTCGCTGTCAAATCCAGAATCGAAGTCGTTGAAATCCATGGAATCAAATATATCAAATGTGCTAACATCTGAAAATATATCGCTAAAGCTGTCATCAAAACTATCAAAATCGTCAAAGTCATCGAAGTCTATACCATGTGAGTGCTTAAATGCACCATACCATCGAATTTTTCTAAATGCATATGCAGTACTTACAGCTGTTGCGCCAATGAATAATGCGCCTATTTTTTTAGAGTTATTCTTAAACCAGTCAAAATAATAATCATCAGTTAGGAATATGTTTGATCCTCCCATTAGCAGGTAAGCTTTAGCTCTTTCAGGATCTGATTCTATCCAACTTTCCAGATTTTTTCCTTCATCTTTTAATTCCATGATTATTTGCCGTGTTTCCATTCCCTTACTGCTTAATGAATATTTTTTTCCTAAAAATTTCTTTTCCACCTCAAAGAAACCTTCTAAAGATAGTGGTTCCAGCAGTTTTTTCTGGGCATAATTGTTATGATATGTCTTGTAAACACGCTGTTGAAGCTTTTTAAGTCTTTTACTATCCGCCTTACGTGGTAGGTGTTTTCGAAATACCTCTTCATGAGGTTTAAGTGGCATTCTGAACTTTTTCCCCTCCAGCAAGTAAGTCTTCTTAACAATTTTACTGCCAAATATGCCCTTTTTTTCAACTTCCTGAACATCTAATTTGAAAACATTTTTAAAAATGAGGTCAATTAAAGTCACTTTAAACAGTTCTTTTGGTATACTCTGATAAGTTTTATGATTCAAAATCATGAGGGATTCAGCAGGAGTTAAATCCAATGAAACAGCATCATTAGAATTATTTAGTTCTTTATTTGTGTTATCTTGAGTTTCTGAACTTTTCATCCCGGATACAAGTGTTTCCAAAGGAGTTCCGCAATTTTCACAAAATTTTGCATTCTCAACATTTTTTTGACCGCATTCTGTACAGAATTTAGGGGTGACCAATTTTTCCCCACAAAACTCACAGAAATTGTGGCCCTCTTTATTATCAGCTCCGCATTGGGGACATCTAATCAATTTTCTCACCAGATTAAATTCAATGGATTATATTTATTCCTTAAATTTCTGTATAATCTATTAATATATATCAGTTTCCATTTTATTCGCCTCTTTATTAACTTAAATTTACAAAAATAGTTTTAAACAACGTAAAATGTAAATTAAAAAATTTAATAACCAATAATGCTCGTATTTACATAAATAGCACTTTTGAGCGGTATTCATGAATATTTAAACATTATTTTATTCAATAATCTGTGCATTTATTAATAAAATAAAGATTAGCTGATTCAATATCAGCTAATTTCAAATGCTCTGGAGAAACTCAATTATATAACCCACAGTTTCATTCTGCTGCTGTTCTCTAGTAATTGTACTATTGTTGTCTCCAGCTTGGGAGCCGTAATTACCGTTATTGTAGTGATTACCACCATGTATATTGATAAAGACTGTATTTGCAGGAAACTTATTCTTGTTATCAGAAATATCCTGGGCTGTTGTAAGATTATCCAGAGATCCCCTGATTGATAACGCTTTAAAAGTGGCATTTGAAGCATTTGTCGAAGGGTAAGCAGCTAAATATACAACTCCCTTAATTTTATCCTGATGGTTCACAGCATATTCAGACGCGAAAACACCACCCAGGGAATGGCCCATGATTACCCATGAAGTGATCTCATGGTGCTTAGATATTACATTATCTGCACTGTTAACGCCGAAAAATGCCAAATTAAACGGCATCTTTACGATTATTGTAGTATAACCCTTTGAGGCAAGTTTAGATGCAATAACTGAATAAGCTTCAGGTTGGACTTTACCTCCAGGATAAAATATTATCCCTGTGCTGCTTTTGTTTTGAACAGGAGTAAATGTAATGGAGTTATCTGTATCTGAAACATTATAAAAATTGGTTGATTTAAGTGCAGCTACAGCCGTACTGTCTGCAGGATAATAGTCAGAAATATAATATGTAAAAGAAGCTGCCGCCACTGCAAATATTACTAAAATTATCAAAAGAACTAATCTCTTTTTAGATGTTATATATTTCATATCAGTCCCCTCCATCGCCGCTTAAACAAGTTATATTTGATCTTTAAATTAGAAAAATGTTGCTACCTCCGGATTTAATGTGCAAGTTAAAACACTGCAATTTAGATAAATCTAATATTTTAATTACAGCACATACACTACAATTATCAAAATTACGTTTATTTACCCCATAATAATTATTCAAATAGCATTATTTGTAATAATTACGTTTTATTGATGTAATCACAGCTTAACCATTAGAAAAATAAAAAAATGTAAGTAATACTCCAAATATAATAAGTACTATAAAATCAATGGTAGCTGTTAATTTTAGTATTATGAGGAATTATATGGATTTGAGCAACTCTATTACTTTTAGAGCTAATTTAAAAACAATTTCTGAAATTTTAAGCATTATAATAATTATAATTGGAGTTATCATATTCATCGGCTGGGCTTTCAATATCCCCATCCTTAAAAGTCCTGGCCCTGACTTTCCTACCATTAAATTCAATTCTGCATTATGCTTTATTTTAATAGGGGCCTCTTTATGGCTGCAACAGACAAAAAGGATTAGCAAAAGAAATAGATATATTGCACAAATATTAGCAGTTATAGTACTATTAATTGGATTAATTGCCCTTATTGAACATTTATTCAATTTTAATTTAGGCATAGATCAAATATTATTTACAGAACCATCTGGAGCACTTCAAACTTCCTCACCAAATCGAATAGCATTTATTGGAGCAGTTGAATTTATTATAATCGGTTCTGCACTTTTAATTATTGATAAAAAAATACATGAGCGCGCCCCTACCCCGTATTTAATGATTTTAGGGAGTATACTCTCTTTAATGGTTCTTTTAGGCTATTTATATGATGCACCAGAATTTTACCAGATATCCACCTATACTGCAACTTCCATTTATGCAGGAATAGGATTTATGTTAATATCTTTTGCCGTTCTTATTGCACGTCCTGAAACTGGCTTTATGAAGGTATTAACCAGTGGAGAATATGGGAGCATATTTGGACTCAGAATTCTATTTGTGCTGGCAATTATTTCCATAGTTTTTGGGTGGTTACGGATATTAGGACAGAATTTAGGTTATTATGATACAGCTTTCGGGACAGTGCTATATACCCTTTCAGTACTTATTATTTTGGGCATTTTTGTGTGGAACAGTATTCTATCCCTTAATAAAACTGATAGAGAGCGTAAAGAAGCAAATAATGAGTTAAAGAAAAATTTAGAAGAATTAGAACGCTCAAACAAAGAATTACAGAGTTTTACCTACATTACAAGTCATGATTTGCAGGAACCCCTTCGAACAATAGCCAGTTATTCCCAGCTTATAGAAAGACGATATAAAGGACAGTTGGACTCTGACGCTGATGAGTTTCTTGAATATATGGTCAGTGATGCAAAGAGAATGAAAAGCATGATTAAAGGTTTACTGGACTACTCCCAGGTTGAAGCTAAAGGTGACAAATTTAAAGAAGTTAACACTAAAAAGGCACTTGATACTGCTTTATCCAATCTACAGTATTCAATAAACCAGTGCCCTGCTGAAGTGACCCATGATCCACTCCCCATAATTTTTGCCGATGAATGTCAAATAGTGATTGTGTTCCGGAATTTAATTGATAATGCATTAAAATTCCAAAAAAGAGATGAAAAACCAAAAATCCATATTTCAGCAAAAAAACATGACAATGAATGGATTTTTTCTGTAAAAGATAATGGTATAGGAATTGAAGACCAGTATCTTAATATAATTTTTGAAGTATTCAAAAGATTACATGCAGTTGGAGAGTATGAAGGTGCTGGAATCGGCCTTGCAATTGTAAAAAAAATTATAGATCGGCACGGAGGTCATATATGGGTTGAATCTTCTCCAGGTTACGGTTCTACGTTTTATTTTACTATCCCATTAGTTGCTAAACTAAAAAGCGTTGATTAATGACTAATCAAAGATTTTATCTGGTTTTTAATTTTATACAAATAATGATCCATTCCCTTCTCAAAATTGAAAAAATGATTTTAATAACTTCAATTAATGTATATCCATGAAAGCTGAACAACTGCACAGAGTCATCACAGCAATGAATAAAAAAATAAATGACATTATAAGTCAGGAAACAGGCGGAGTGCACTTTGGAGGGCA